>NZ_JAMOKU010000045.1:0-43921 GCF_023656845.1 Parabacteroides sp. Y3-G-102
ATTCTCTTGTTTTTTTTGCAACACTAAGATAAGTGAAAATTCTGACATGGCAAAATCCTGAGCAACTTTTTGTTGCTCAGGTACTTAAAAAGTTTAATTTATAATAGTGTTGCGGAATTAAGGATAAAGAGATCGCCTCGCATCTAAACATATCCTCTAAAACTGTAGATTACAGGATTCAACAAGCATTAAAAATATTACGAATCAAATTGAAAGACTACATGCCGTTATTGATAGGGCTATTGACTTAAATTGGATCTACCCTTACACAGGGATATTCAGTAAATGCCTTTAAAAATAAGATGATCTATGAACCATTACCACCTGGTGGGGTACCCGAATATCAAGCAATTCAAGCGTTTCTTTATCCAAGAGGGCGTAGGCTTAGTAGGAGCTAACGACCTAAAGATCTATAATTTTACGATGTCGTATCCGATAGCCTGAAAAGAATCCCGAAGCCCAGGCAGGCGGGATTTCTCCCGTCCCCCTTTACATCTTCTATAATTTTTCTTCGTCCGCATTGCCATAATAGTTATCACCTGCTACGCTCACATGGCCTAACAGACGGATGCCTAATCTCTCTACGGCTTTTTTAACTGCTTCCGTCAAGCGATCATCCGCATCGCTGGTTACGTGCTCCTGACGGATGGTTACGACGTGTAAACGATGAAATAAATGATCTATATGTCAAGAAGATTATTAACGAGATGGAAAATATCTCGTGGAAAAGCAATTGATATATGGTAGTATGGAAGGTTTCCTTCAGCCATTGAAGTATAAAAACTCTAACAAGCAGAGATAGGTATGTAGTATGAAAGAATAGACCTACAGGATGAAGATACACTTAAAGAGTATGACGGACGATTGGATGAAATTCCGAGTTTGTTTGCCAATAGGAAACCTATGCCTGGAGCAATTGAGGCAATGCATAAGCTACAGAAGTATTTTGATCTATACATATTATCATCTGCTCCGTGGAAGAACTATTCTGCTCCATCAGATAAAATACAATAGATTAGGACACATCTTGAAGATATATTTCATAAACGCATAATAATTAACGTGAGTTCGAAATAAAATTAGAACATAGCCAGTTGTCCGTCATTGACAAAGTTTACATTAATGGCGGGCTTCTTTTCAAAAAAGCAGTATGCTGCTATAGCCGACAAAGAGTTGGCTATAAAGTTATTGAATGAACGATGTCTGGAGTGTTCTATCTGTGCTATGTTCTTCAGTTCATCATTGACTGTTTCAATCAATGCTCTTTTTCTGAGCAAAATCTTGTCAGCGACACCCATCAGTGAGTTCCTCATATTATTTTAAACTTTAGTGACAAGCTGTATGCCATTAAGGAAAAGGTTCTCAAACAGAGCCTGACCTATATATCCTTTGTCTGCACATAGTTTTCCTTTGATGTTTTCCAAAAACTTACCCTGTTTCAACGGTTCTCGGTCATCCACGTTCCCAGGCGTGAACATGAAATTGAGGATCTCTCCTTTGTCATTGACTATCAGATGTGGCTTGAATCCGAAGAACCATCCCATAGAACATTTTCCACGCTCGGCAAGCCCTTTAAATGTCTTATGAATTAGGATTCTTTGGTTGCGGCATATACGCAAGGGAGTGGAGTCGACGAAACTGATGCCGGTACAGGTTCCCAGCAGGACTTTCTTGATGAAAATGGTCAGTGGAAGCAATACTTCCTTCTCCAGTTCTACAAAACGGTTATAAGAAACCTGACGCGGAAAAAGGTGTTTCAGATGTTTACAGACATACTCCTTGTAGTAATGCTTGAAACAACGGAAACCACTGGAGTGAAACAGGATTAGAATAACCATAATCTCAGCGTCACTCATACGGTTGGGTTTGTTACGATGCCTGGTCTTCTTATCCTCAATCATATATTTTTCCTGTTGCAACGCAAATTCCCTTGCAAAAATCATCGGCCATACAATAAATCTCTGTAACTTTAGACTCTGGAAACATAGTGGTAATCGTTTAAATGTTATAATTCAGCACTATAAATTTAATACTTTTATCGCTATCTCCCTAATTATTAGTGAAATATATTTATTCTTATTTCGAACTCACGTTAAATAATATTTCGGACGTTTTTTAGTATATACTAAAAATAGTATTATGAAGTTATTGACCGCCCTCCGCGGGACTAGAGGTCGTGCATGAGGCTTTCAAATCATCGTTCCAATCCTTATTTTCCGAAAGTTCGACGTTTTTTAATTCATGCACCTTGTCGCGGAGTTCATTTTCGCTCAGGCTCTCGATGTCAGTAGTGTCGCCATAGAAGTGACGATGCAGCCATAAGGTGTATTTGTACCCTTGTTTGTCGTTGTCAAAGATGCTTCGAAGCTCTTTCACCTGATTCTTGTCAAGGATTAAGCGTAACAGCTTCATCTGTCCTTCCGTGAATGTTCCCTCCGTAGATACATATACAAGATTGAGGTTACTTCCGGAATGGAGTAATTGATAGTGGGAGATGCAGTCTATAAACGACTCCCCGAGGTAGAGAATGTCTATCGGGCGGCTTTTATCGTGGTTGCTGGTTGCCAAACAGTCGAACTTGCCGCCGATGACTCCCTTAAAGGCTTCATTCCGTTGTGAAATGGCTTCCACGCCTTTTTCACTGTACATCTTCACACATACATTCCGATAGACGCTTCCTAGGTTTTTTACCTCACGAATAAAAAACGTGTTATTGAACACCGGGCTTTCAACACTCTCTTTTGAGATACCTCTTTTCCGGAGGTAGTTGCCCTTGTAGGGTTGTAGCTGACGCAAGTAGAATTGAAGCTCGTCCGGTCTCAGGCTTGTGTTGCCTACATCATACCGGCTTTTTTCGGGTGTCGTGATACGGTTGGTGTTGATGTAGTTCTGAAGGATCTCCCCCACCTCGCGCAAGGTCGGCATTTTTCCGGTTGCTTCAAGCAAGTGCTCTTGCATCAGATCCATGATGCTACGTCCACGCACGTTGTCACTATGCACATCCCAATAAGTATATTGGTTCTGTGAGTTCCGCTTGATGACAATGGTGTGCGTTCCGTTGCTCATCTTAGGACAGGCGTTGGAAGAGCCTTCCACGATTTTCCATCCCAGTTCCAACAGGAAATCGGGTAGAGAAATGGTTGTTTTTATCTGGTTGAAATCGACTTTCATAATATTTACTGATGTTCGTTGAATTCTCATCTATGTGATTTTAGATTATAAATGAGAAAGATTATCTTTCATAAAGATAATAAAGTTTACTCAAACATGAAAGAGAAAACACCTGATTTTTTAATACAGTTGTTTTTTATGAGGAATCGTATTTGAAAAGAGGAGGTTCATCAAGGCAAAGCCGTGCTTCGTCAAGGATAACTAAAAATTAAGGGATAACATTTCGGAATTCTCTTAAGATCTCGACCTTTTCCTCATCCAGTCTTCTCTGTTTCGACATACGATATTCCTCATGCTGAATAGGGCGATTGAACAAAATCGTATAACGGGTCTTTCCCAGATTATATTTGAAATCACCGACCTTGCCATTTACATCCAGTCCGAAATTGAACGGAATAGGCGACTTCAAAACATCAATATGGTAATTAAAACTCATATCCATGCTATGTTGTCCACCTACGATAAAACTATATCGATCCATATCCAATCGAAAAGGCAGGATCTCAATTTGGTAATTTTTCGCCATGAAATCAGCGGATATATGATCGATCATATTGCGCTCCCGATCTTTAAAACGAAGTTTACTTGCTATCTGATGAAAGGTTTCATTCGTAAACAATACCATATTCTTACCGTCCAACGAGCAAACGGCCGACAATGCGCTCAGGTCTACGTTCAACGTGGAATCGATCGGGCAATAGGCAGCCAAATCACAATCCAAGACTCCATCAATGGAATTCAACATCGGAAACAAAGTCCCCATCGCAGGAAATACTTTACGCAGTTTACCCACTTGTATCTGGCTTAAATTCCAATTCAAATAGACATCGGATCGCTTCGTACTTTGGTTCTTATACAAAAGTTGCAAGTAAGTATTTCCCATATTCGTTCGCACTGAAAAATCACAATATGCGCTTCGTTCCTTTAAGGAGACCTTCCCGCTCACCTCGTTCATATCAAAATCAGAAAAAATCATTCTATGGGCATTTAAAGAAAGGGATAACATCCAGTTCTCCGGAATATCCAGCAATTGGTTCGACAAATTCGTCCAAGAATCTTGATTTTCTTCCATCTTCCGGATCGCCTCATCCAAGTCTCCCACGTTCAGCAAGCTGATCGGATCCTCCTGTTTCGTACGCCGATCTCCTTCAAGCCCTTTTCCCCGCATCAAGGCTTGCCTCAACTCATTCCAATCCAGTTGATCCGAACGCAACGAGAGATCCGCCTCGATCAGCCGCTTTTTCATGCCGTCCCGCGGATAAGTCACGATCTCTCCATTCAGCACCGCATCCGATTTACCGGCTTGTATCTCCGCATTATTCAATATCAACCGATTGTTTTTAAACCCCAATTGAGTATTCTTCATATTCACCTGTACAGGAAACTGTCGGGAGAAAGAACGTAGCTGCTCAAAAGTCAGGATTCCTTTGACCTCGCAATTACTAAACAACTCATCCAGATTTGCCAAATGTGCCCATCTCGTTTCCTTGTCAGGATAAAGTTCAGAAACAACACGGCTTCTCAAAACTTTCATCGCCTGTTGACTCGGGAGATTCAAGTATTCCAAAGAGTCGGAAGTAAACGCAAAAGCCAAGGCGATCTTCCCCTTATCCTGTTCCGCGGGCTTAACCCCCAAATGCAATTCGGTTTTTCCGGATAGAAAAGCGACTTGACCGGATTGATTCGATTGCAAACGCCCCACTCTCAAATGTGTAGTAACCGGAGTAATCGCGTTTGTGTCTTGCTGAAGCCCCGTGTTAGAAGCTAAATCTAGATCCGAGAGTGCCACTTGAGTCGTCCCCAGCCGCATATTCATCGTGTCTATCCGCAAGGAAAGCCCAAGAACCTCTCTTTGCCGGATAAAACGACTTTTATTCGGCCGATAACCAATTTCCCCATACGTGTTTTCGGCAAAGAAAGACAATCCATACACATCACTCCGCACATGAATCCGATCGATATCCAACAAGCCCTCCCCCCAAATACGTTCGTACCGTCCTTTCTGCAAATCTTTGCCGGTAAACACCAAAGATAAATCGGATCGAAGGCGACCGAACAATTGGATCGTATCCGGGCTAAAGAATTCTTCGCCCAACCGGGTAAAATCCAAATCGCTCTGTATACTCAAGTCACAAAAAGGATTCTGAAACAAATTTTTGACCAACGCTTTCCCCTTGACTAGGCAATTCAAGCCGGAAACATTCAAGTCCTTGATTTCCATGGTCGCATCTTCCGGATGTAAAGATGGATATGAAAACGAAAAATCCAAAGCGACCGAATCCAGCCCGTGCGGTTCTTTCTTTTTTACAATAGAGCCATCTGTCAATGAGCCTGATAGATGAACATCCGGAAACGAGCGCTCATCTAAATACCCTTTAAAGGTTGTTGCCAGAGCGGTATTTCCTTTCAATGTATAGGATTGGAATTTAGAGGCATAGGGCTCTGGAACGTACGTCAGCAGCTCCTCCAAATCGGAGGCGGATAAGTTCAAGGAAGCATCCATCCATAAACGTTTGGATGACTCTTGCCGGAAAGAACCACTCAACTCAAATGGAAGGTTCCGAATAAGAAGTTTAGCCGATTCCACCCGGACAAGCCTCTTCTGCCAATCAGCATGGAAAAGACATTCCAACGAGACCGGGGAATCATTCCGCAACAAATTACCACCCGTTTGCAAACGGGAGGAATCGCATGCACAAGAGAGGGCGAGGCGCCCATTATCCGAAATGAGTATTCCACTTAGTGCCAATCGCATTCCGATACAATCTAAACGTGTCTTTTGTTCGATATTCTCCACAACCCAATGTCCATCCTCCAAGGCTAATTGCCGGATCTCCATGCGTAAATCCTCAAAGAGAGAGCCTACCGGACTTTTTTGAGGTATCCGGTCCTCGTACAGGAGATCAAATGGCTGATTATCACCAAGCCGCACATAAAGATCCGGACACTCAAGCGAAAGCTCTTTGAGCGTTATCAAACCTTTCTGCCAATAATCCATCGCGTTCACGCGAACCAGCAACTTATCAAACTCGACCTTCAGTTTCGGTTTCTCCGGGAAAAGCGTATCAGCCGGGGCGGAATAGCTTCCCCCTATAATGGCAATTCCGGCCAAAGGCCAAGTTTCCCAGTAAGTAAGTTCCACAGAATGGCAATCGAATTCGCCTTTCACATATTTGGCCATTTCTGTAATCAACAAGGATTTCAAGCGAGTCGGGGGCAACACAAAACTGCTTATCACCCAATAAGCCAATACAGGAAATATAAAAAAGAGAGAAAGTAAAAAACAAGCTCCCCCGATATACCATTTAGAACGTCCTCTCATAATAATCACTTTCAATTAGAAGCAGATACCTATACCAATTGAATGTTTGGTCTTTGCCACCCGATCCGAAGCATTATAAGTAGTCGCGTTTTCTGTCTTTAGCAAGAAACGATATTGAATAGTATATCGCAAAGCCAACCGATCCTTTAATAATTTCACCAAAAGTCCGGTCTCACAGGGTATCGAGACATAAGATAAACCACTTTCTTCAATCCGCAACACCTCTTTGTGTTGTACCATACCTGCTCCCACGAAAAACCAGACAGGTAACTTCGCAGAGGCTCTTGCCACCCGAAAAGTCCCCCCCATAGTCATTCCCCATTCACACATATCAACCTTGTCTTCATTATTCTCAGCTTCTATTTTAAATACGGTTGGATGTAAAAAAACACTGGAATACATACCAACTCCCCGGTTCAAATAAGTCCCGGAAGAAATACCGATAGGAGCTTGCTTAAAACCATACTCATAAACAATAACACGTCCTTTTTGCTTACGTAAGGATAAACGGTTAAAAATCCGCTGCGTCCGTTTGCTTACGTTCTCCGAATCAAGGCAATTCTGCGCTACCATCCTATCAAATAATTCCATGGCCTTTTCCCGTTCCCCGTTTTTATAATAAGCTTCTGCCTGTTCTGCACACAGGCTACAATCCGATAGATATAATTGCTCCACATCCCGTTTTCGCACCTGTATCGCTTGGTCATTCGGATTCAACATCAATGCCTTCATCAAGTGTGTCCGTGCCGTATTATAGTCTGAGCATTTCACGGCAGATTCCGCTCGCTCCAAATAGGAGGTAATCGCGTCTATATCCGCAATCCGTTCTTTCAAATCCGTATCCACCGGCCGGTCCGAGCATTCCAAGGCCGTCATATATTGTTCTCGGGCCTCTTGATACATACCCTGTTGGAAGAAATTCCGGCCGCGTTTACGAAATTCGGCGTAACAACCATTGACGAAAGCCTCGTTTGGATCAAATAAAGAATATTGTCTCAATTCTTTCGGAGCCATTTCCACCTCAAAGGTAAGTGAGTTATAACCGGGAGCAAGTACAGAAAGCTTGCGCCCCCTATACTTACGCCCTACCTTAAATCGGATATAGTAAACCGTATTATCCCCCTTTTTCTCCGTAAGATACACGTCCACCGTCTCTCGTAGACTCGATTGGAAGCTCAACGAGATCTCACTCGGGCAAAAAAAGACCATCCCAGCCTCGTTGTCCTTACCTGAAAACACGCTTATCCCCGACGGGATCTCTCGATAGGCCATCGAACGCTGTCCCCAGGCCGAGAGACAACACAGCAAGCCTCCTAATACAAACAAAACATATACCTTCATAAAACCTCCTTATCCTTACGCAAGGATATCAGAAACAGATTCCGATACCGATCGCATGCTTTGTCTTCGTAATCTTATCCTTATAATCTCCGCTCAAGGGGAAACGATATTGGAAGGTGTATTTCAAGGCCAGCCTTTGCCAAATCTTTCCTAACACACCAACCTCCCCGGATAAAGAGGTATAGGTATCAAATACTTTCTCCCTCTCTACAGGATCCACCGAAGCATCACCGGAGTAATCCGGATAATAATCCTCAGCCTCTTCGTCTACGAATTCGCCGTTCATGACAATACCGGGACCGAAAAGTAACCAAATCGGAGCCGCCTGTACCGGTTTTATCGTAAAGCCGACCGAAGTACCTATCTCAAAATTAGCCACCTCATAATCTTTCTGTATCGCCTTGAAGACATCCGGATGGAACGATAAGCTCCAATACCCGCTCGTTCGCTTATTCTTATATCTACCGAAAGAAATACCGATAGGGCTTGCTTAAAACCATACTCAAACGTCCATACAGAAGCCCTTTGTTGGCGGGAACTTATTTTCGCCTGAAGTACCCCGATCCGGCGAGCGGCAAGCTCCGAGTTGAAACAGTTCATTTCAACAACCTTCTCGTACAGCTCTACCGCTTTCTCGTAATCACCGTCATTAAAATAAGACTCGGCAATCCCCGAATAACGATTACAGTCCATGGTATACATATTCTCCACATCTAATCTGCGAGCCTGTACCGCCTTATCATTCGGATTCAGCAACAAGGCTTTCAAATAAAACTCACTGGCCTCCGTATAATCCAGGATTTTCACCTTTTGTTCCGCCTGCCGCAAGAATGAAGCGATCGAGTCGATATCCGCTATGCACGGACTTGAAATCATGGGCATCGGTTTACTGGATGTTGTCAACAACAAGTGCATGATGCTGCGTGCCCATCAGACAATAGGAAACTCCGCGCTGAAGATGAGGAACAAGACACTCGTCGAATATTACATCAGTGTTATGAAGCGGTATTCAAAGAAACTGCTGAGTATCACTGATATAGTAGTGGCTGACGCTTTTTTCTCCACATCCACGTTCGAGAAGGGCATGTCGGAGCTTGGCTTCTATATAGTCAGCCGCTTCCGTGACAACGCTTGTCTGCATTACATTCCCAAGAAGGAAAAGAAGCGTGGACGACCAAGGGTTAAGGGAGACAAGATTGACTTGGCAAACCTCAATCTCTCATGCATGGAAGAACTGCACATTGACGGACTGGACGGAAAGGCGTACACCCTCGAGGCTTATGCCAAGGCTCTGAAAAGGAGGGTGCGACTTGTCATCTGGCGAATGCCCGGCGGAAAGTGCAAGTTGTTCTTTTCGACAAAACTCTCAATGACGGGTGAGGAAGTATTGAAGACTTACCGCACTCGTTTCCAGATAGAGTTCTGCTATCGCGACAGTAAGCAGTTTACGGGACTTATGGATTGTCAGGCAAGACACAAGAGACAGTTGGACTTTGCGTTCAACGCATCGTTCGCCTCACTGAATGCCGCCAAGGTCTTCATGAAAGACAATGGTATGGACAATTCCATGGCAAAAATTAAGTCGTTGATGTTCAATGCGAACTATACGAAATTAATTTTCGACATGTCCCGATGCCAACCGAACCGAACTTTAATTAGTAAGATTGTCAAAGAACTCATTGGATGGCAGCCTAAGGCTGCGTAGCCATATACTCAAATTTTAACGAACTATTGACCGAGAAACAACATCAAAAACTTTGCAGAAGTCATCCGTAATACAGAAAATCTCAGTAACTTTGTCCTCGGTAATCATAGCAATTATTGTCTGTAAACTTTTGATATTTAACACTCTAAGATTACAACAATTTTTCGCTAATCACCATTTTTCAGGCACTTATATTTCGTCGAACTCACGTTAAATTATTTAATATACATACAATCTTGGATACTTGCTTAGACCTTATTGCTCTTCAATATACTTGCATGATTGTGATGGCCATGCTTGCATTTTTTGTGTTTGTGTCGCGCTACTATGTAACTTGCCGTAACAGACAGTTTGAGCAGTCGCGTTGGATGATTGTTGTGGCATTACTATTGTTTGTTGTACACTACATGTGTCAGATGCGGTTGGGTTGGCGACAACAGGGGAACGATGTGGGTGTTCTGTTTAATCTGCTGTTTTATTCGCCTTCGGCTATTTTGTTGTCATGGTCGCAGCTTAATATTCTGCGCGCTAGGCATAGACGTTGGAGTTTTATGCGCTATGGCGTTGTTGGATATGCTCTTATGGTATTGTGCATAGTCGCAGGTGTTATTTCAAATGGCAGTCTGCATATTGGTCCTATGCTATATGTTGCTGATGCTATTCATTTCTTTACTCTATTGTATTATACATGGGCACCGCTGAGGGAACTTGGTAATGTTCAACGTCGGCTCGACAGTGAACATGGTAATCCTGCAGATGCCTACCTGCGCACTATGCGCTTTGGGCTTTTTGTGGTGTGTGCTTTTGCTGTAATTTCGCCTCTTTATATATTGTCGCGGCCGCTGCTCTTTGTCTTTGGACCTTTGGGATTGATTTCGCTTTCGCTGTTTATTGTTAGTTTTACGGCGCTTGGATTTAGTATGTCCGAGGGAGTAACTGAGATTGTTACCGAGACTAACGACGAGATAGCCGCTGCTAAAGTCTTTAGGGAGATTGGGCCTGAGCGTATTGCCGAAATAGATATGGCGGTAAGCAAATGGCGAAGCGAGGGCGGTTTTAGAGATAGCGACTTGACATTATCCTCGTTTGCTCGTCGCATAATGGTTAATCGTACCGACGTTGCTTCGTATCTGACTTCCATATATGGTAAGAATTTCCGTACATGGCTTTCGGGTATTCGCGTGGAGGAGGCAAAGGCACTCATGGCTGCACACCCCGAATATAGTAACGAGGTTGTTTCTATGGAGTGCGGTTTCTCGTCGCGTGTGTATTTTCAGCGTCTGTTTAAGGAAAGGACGGGCTTGACTCCCGCCGAGTGGCGCCGTCAACGGTAATATACTGGTTATGTGTGCGTTTGCTACTGAATGTAAGGTGTAACTTTTGTACGAAGGTTACATAATAAGGCAAAGTGTAACCTTTCTTACTGTGACGTATCCTTTCTATAAGAGTGACACATAAGTGATGTCTTTGAGGTTTTTGATGGTTGATGCTCCTGTATCTTCGCATGAGGAAATTCAAACAATTCAAACATAAATTCTCAAAAACAATTCACTATGCAAAAAAACTATCTTTATTTAATGGTGTGTGTCATAGGGGCTATGTCTTTAGCTTCGTGTTCCGAAGATTCTATTTCTCCTGATGCTGGTGGCGATGGCGACAGCACTACCGAAGTGCCTTTGGCACAAGTTGCAAAACCCAAACCTAACCCTTGGCTTGCACAGGAAGAGTATAGTATTACGCACTTCAATTCGGCTCAGACTGATGCTTTCTCGTCTGCTGTCAAGGATGGAACTTTCAATATCGATCTTTCCAAGTGTCAGATGACATGGAGCGGTCCTGTTAATTTGATGACTCTTGCTTCGACTTCGCCCAATTATATGTGGGGTATGAGTAGCGACCGCGTGTCGTATCTTGACATAAGCGACGGTAAACTTGAAAGGGTTGCCGAGGCTGGCTTGCCAGGGATTACAATGAAGACCCAGGAGCAACTGACACGTATAATTGCCGATCATGCTACTTACGACGAACTTTCCAAGACGGTTACCGATATATTGGGTCCGGCGCCACAAATGTCTATGGCCAACGGTAATTATGTCTTGTGCGACAAGGATAACTATGCTTACACCAATGCAGGTCAGGTAATGGCACGCTATCGCCTTGCCAATCCTAATAATCCCAAGGATGGTATCATGTTGGATCATCAGATAAGACTTACGAATTTTACCTTCGGCTCTTTTACACTCGTAGGCGCTACTATGACCTATGACGGACACCTTGTTGTGGCTGCTCAGAACGGACTTCTTGTGCTGAATCGTGCTCTTACTACAATCGAAGATTCATACCCTCTTCCATCAGACCAGATTCTCACCAACTCTATCTGCATCGACGAGAATGGCGGTGTTTACGTAGCAAGTAACAGCCGCACACCAGGCGGAAAAGGCCTTATGCAGAAACTCATCTGCAAGGACGGCAAAATCTCCACCTCCCAGGCTGATGGTGCATGGCAAGCCTATTACGACGGTGGTCCGCAAGCACCATGTATCAAACTCGGACATGGCACTGGTTCAACGCCTACACTTATGGGCTTTGGCCAAGACAAGGACAAGCTGGTAGTTATTACCGATGGCTCTAAGCGTATGAAACTGGTAGCTTTCTGGCGTGACGAAATCCCCTCAGACGCACAGCAAGTGGCAGGATACGACAAGCGTATAGCCGGAGTGCACGAGGTTACATGTGGTCTTGGAACATCAACAGAGTGGATACAGTCTGAGCAGTCTGTTGTAGTAGGCGGCTATGACGCCTTTGTTGTAAACAATATTAATGTTACCAATCAGGAAATAAACGACAAGATTATTGGTGTAATCGCTATTGGTCCTATTGTCAAAGGCCCTCAAGGTGCCGAGTGTGTACGTTGGAATACAAAGGAGAAAAAGTGGGAGAGTAAGTGGACGCGCAGCGATGTAAGTTCTGTAAGTATGATTCCTGCCATAAGTATCAAGTCAGAGATGGTATTTGTATGTGGCTGGAACGATGCTTCGGGCTGGGAAGTTACAGGACTTGACTGGAAGAGTGGTGCCACACGTCACCGCAGCATATTGGGCAAGAACAACCGAGCCAATGGTGCCTACGCCATCATTCAGTATCTTGCTAACGGCGACCTTTTATTCAACTCTGTTGCCGGACCAATCCGCGTAAAATATTGAGATAATTTAATCATCATATAACAGTTATGTCAATACTTCACTAAAAAATTACCGAAGTATTGTTATGGTGGACTGTCGGCTGAAAAAAGGCTCTCCGGCTAATTACTTTATAATTGAGGCGGTACAGTGTTGGATGAATAAAGAGGGCAAGACAGAAACGCTGTCTTTGCTGCGAGGCATGTCTATATTTTATTATGATGCATGGATATATGGAAGTTCTTTGGAATTGCGTAAGCGGAATGTGCATCATGACCGTATTTATGATATTTGCCCGGCGGTTATCTATCCGAGAATGAAAGTGATACCCGAACTTACGAGGAATGGATTTAAGGGTGCCTTTTATGATATTTGTCCGAGTTCCTTCTTTATGACATTATTAACTGATAATCGGATGGAGATATTATATAAGGCAGGGCAAATGAATTTGTTCTTGAGATTTTTAGAGAGAAAATACGGTATGGATAAGTATTGGACATATATAAAAATCTGTTTAAGGCATAACTATGTGATACATGATGCGGACTTGTGGCTGGACTATGTGGATATGCTGATAGAAAATAAATTGGATGCGAGAAATCCTCATTATTTGTGTCCGTTAAATGTAGAAGAAGCGCATGATTGGGTGATGGGGAAATGTAAGAAAAAATATTCTGAAAAGGATGAAAAAGACTATATTGCTGCCAAATCACGTTTCTTTAATCTTTCGTTTGCGGATGGAAATATTATGGTTCGGGTATTGGAAAGCCTTTCGGACTTTTATAAAGAGGGGAAGTTGCTGCATCATTGTGTATTCAGCAACGCCTATTATAAGAGAGAAGATTCGTTGATAATGTCGGCAATGGTGGATGGAAGGCGCATGGAAACGGTGGAGTTTTCACTTAGCAGGATGGAGGTGTGCCAGTGCCGTGGAAAGTCTAACCAATTATCAGCCTATCATGATCGGATTCTGAATTTGGTACGGGATAATATACCGTTGATAAGAGAAAGGATGGTAGTGTAATGAATAGCCCACACATTTAATAAATGTGTGGGAGTTCTTTTTGGGAATACGCCCAAAAAAGAACCAAAAAAACGTTGTCGCTACAACACATCGTTACGCTCGGATTATTTGCTTGCCGGCTTTAGTTTTCCGATACATTTTTCCATGTCGGGGGACAATAGGAAAGAAGCCGTCTTTTTCTGCTGCACCCCTGAGTGTGGCTGGATGATGGCATATCTGCATTTTAATATCTTGCCGATAACTTCCGTACTGTCACGGTGCAGGTAGTTGGCTTTCATGGCATCCGTTGCTTTCAGGCTTTTTTCGGCTTCCATATAGGCGGAAAAGGACGGTTTGAATAGGGCACGGGGACTTTCCGCTTTCTGTATGACAGCGGATAATTGTGCGCTTTTGTTGTTCAGGTAGCGCAGGCTGTCCGATACGGTGACATCTTCTGTTTCCAGCACTTCCAGTAGTTCGAACTTTAAATCCGTCCAGGTGCCGTGAGAATCTGTCTGAATCCATTCTGCAATGGCTTTCTCATAGCCGGGTTTGCTGCATGAGGAAAAGGCAATGAGCAGCATATAAAAAAATAAGTGCTTGATATTCATATTGACCTGATTTTATTGGTTGTTGTATTTATGTGATTGAGCAAATCTATGAGGTTACTGGCCGCCATCCGTGGAGGTATAGATACCACACGAGACTTTCAAATCATCGTTCCAATCCTTGTTTTCCGAAAGTTCGACGTTCTTCAGTTCCTGTACCTTGTTGCGGAGTTCATCGTTGCTCAGGCTTTCGACATCAGTCGTATCGCCATGAAAGTAACGATGCAGCCATAGGGTGTATTTGTGTCCTTGCTTGTCGTTGTCAAAGATGCTCCGAAGCTCCTTTACCTGGTTTTTGTCAAGAATCAGGCGTAATAGCCTCATTTGTCCTTCCGTGAATGTCCCTTCCGTAGATACATATACGAGATTGAGGTCGCTTCCGGAATGGCATAGCTGATAGTGGGAGATACAGTCGATAAATGACTCCCCGATGTATAGAATGTCTATCGGGCGGCTTTTGTCATGGTTGCTGGTCGCCAGACAGTCGAACTTGCCACCGAGAATACCCTTGAACGCCTCATTCCGCTGTGAAATGGCTTGTACACCGTTTTCATTGTACATCTTGATACACACGTTTCGGTAAACACTCCCTTTGTTCTTTACTTCACGGATAAAGAAAGTGTCTTTGAAGAACCGGCTTTCGATGCTTTCTTTCAAGATACCTCTTTTTGAGAGATAGTTTCCTTTGTAAGTTTGCAGTTGGCGTAGGTAGAAATGCAGTTCGTCCGTTCCCATGCTTGTGTTACCGACTTCATACCGGCTTTTTTCGGGTGTCGTGATGCGGTTGGTGTTGATGTAGTTCTGAAGGATCTCTCCCACCTCGCGCAAGGTCGGCATTTTTCCGGTTGTTTCAAATAGATGTTCCTGCATCAGATCCATGATGCTTCGGCCACGCACGCTGTCGCTATGCACGTCCCAATAGGTATATTGGTTCTGTGAGTTCCGCTTGATGACGATGGTATGCGTTCCGTTGCTCATTTTGGGACAAGAGTTGGAAGAGCCTTCCACGATTTTCCATCCCAGCTCCAGCAGGAAATCGGGCAGAGAAATGGTTGTTTTTATCTGATTGAAATCGACTTTCATACGATTGACTGGATTAGTTGAATCTCATTTTATCTGAGTTTAGATTATAAATGAGAAAGATTATCTTTCATAAAGATAATAAATATCATCTAAATACGAAAGAGAAAATATATGTTTTTTTGATTTTATTTCACGGTACTGTAAACCAAATCTACCGTGTTGTCTATACTGGGAACGGCCTCTAGCTGTTTACTCTGGTTGAACACGCTTTCACCGTCTTTCTTTACTTGCAGGGTGATGGTTGCGTTCTCTTTGGAATAGAGGATGCCTTGCACGGTAATTTGGCTGACCGGCTTTTCCGTACTGTATTCCACTTTATCGGTGAAGGTCTCATCTACGGAAAATGCGGAGGTGCCGGTGCGTTTGTTCCTGAATTTCACGCCGTCAAGATTGTATATATGTACACTGCCTTTGGGTGAGGTGCCGGTTACGGCTACGGTGATGTGATACATACCGGCTTTGTCTGTTTCCGGTTGGATTTCCTCTCTGTTGCATGAAGCCGCCAATAAGCAGGCTGCCACTAATAATGAATGGATTTTTCTCATGGTAGGATTCTTTTGTTGAATGTTATCGGATGATTTTTTGTTCTGTCTTATGTGTCCCGGCTGCCGGAACTGCTGACTTTTCTTTTAATTTGTCCTCTATCTTTTTAAGGATAGCGTTGACATCTTCAATGATTTTAATGTAGTTCTGCTGGATAATCTCTTCTAGGATTTCCAGTTCCATCTCTTCTTTGCCGTTGCCTAGTTTGACCGGCAAGGAGAAACGGGGTATCTCCTTCTCTTCAAAACGGCACATATCCATCTGCACGTTGAAGAATGGCGGCTTGCCTCCGGCAATCTTGCCGATGAAGTGCCCGGCTGCTTGCCCGGCAATGTCCCTTGCCTTTAAGACCTTTTCTTTTTGCAGGCTTTCCGTTACGCTGCCGCTTCCACTTGTTTGGTGGGAATAGGATTCCTGTGCCTCTTTTTTCTCGCCAAGCAGGTTCTCAATGTCCTTGGCCGTCTTCTCGTTTCCGGTCATGCCGTAGGCTTGTGTTCCGCAAGAGGCTTTCAGGATGTTGGCACTCTTCTCTCCATAGTCCCTGACCGCTTGGTTGAAGTCCTGGACGGCAAGGATGGTGGCGACATTGTGTTTTCGGGCGGTACCGATGAAGGTGTCGATGCCTTGTAACAGGATGGTCGGAAATTCATCTACCATGAATACGCTGGTTGCTTTGCCGGGATTGTTCATCTGCGACATCAGTACGCTGCCGATGCAGGAAATAGCGGGAGATACGGCCTCCTTGATGGTGGGCGCATTGCCTACGCATAACAGCGTTGGGTGTTCCTTGTTGGTTATATCCAAAGAGAACTCTTCTTCGGGAAGTGGCGACAACACCCAGAAGATGTATTTGTTGTTCAGGAGTACCAGCGGAGTCTGTGCGGATGATACGGCTCCGGCTGTCTGCTGTTGTGCGCCCAACTTCCAGGCGGTCAGCATCGAGGACATGTTCAATGCGATTTCAGGATCTTCCGACAGCCAATGGAATACCAGGTTGCTGTCCGAAAGGGCAAGGGCTATCACATGGGGCAACGTACAGATGCCAAGCTCCCTCTCCTTGAAACATTTGTAGGCGATTGAATAGACGTAGTTAATGGCATTGTTGGCCCAAAAGTCTGTTTTTTCTTTCCAACTGGCTTCCAGATTTTTCATCAGCGTGATGATGATGTTACGGATGAATAGCGATTCGTTGCCCTTTGACATATATTTCGGAGAGAGTACGTTTACCCTGACCGTGCGTGACATATCCACGAAATTGATATAGGCGAAACGGGGTGTCTCCACTCCTTTAGCCCGGAAGTATTCAATGCTTCCGTAGGCGATACGTGAGAGGATGGGTGACTTGTCCTTGGTGGGATCACCTTCCCAGTCGTACACGAATCCAGCATAGTTGCGCTCGGCGCACTGGTAGATGATTCCCTTGATCCAGCTTTCCGATTTACCGCTTCCCGGACCGCCGTCAATATAGACATTCTGCTGCGGCTTATGGATGACCAACGACCCGGAGGCGGTCTCAAAGCGGAAGTAGAAAGCTGATTCTTCCCGGCTTAACCCGAAAATGCTGTCATCGGATTGGGCATGGCGCCGGATGAAATAAGGCAGAGTCTTGATGACAAGCAACGTGTACGCCACAAACACAGTAGGAAACACAAATAGGTTATACCACGTTGATAACCGGCTGAATCCGATAACCAGCATGGATGCCGAAACCAATGTCATACTGGTGTAAACCCATTTCTTGTTTTCGTCTTTCACCTTGCCTACCGGGAAGAGAAAAGCAAGACCGCCGATCAGGATGACGTAGAGAAACCGGAATAGGGCATCCTTTTCCATCAGCCTTTCCCACATGGCCGGATTACGTAGTGGAGCGTATAATCCCGTAACGATAGCCCACTGAAACAGTACGGCTGTCCCGATGAGCGTGGATAGCAGGATCAGGATGAATGACAGGTCTTTCTTCTCTCTTTCCATGGCCGTTGCAGTTATTGGGGTTGTCCGGTTGCCGTTCCGTCACCGTTCTCTTTTTTCTCAGCCTTTCCCAGTAGCTCAATGCGTGAGACGGTCAGGCTGACGGATGGGATGTGGCTACCGTCATCCTTCTGGAATACATCGGCATACACATCGCCGCAGACATATACCTGTGTTCCTTTTTTCAGATACTCAAAGACCTTACTCTCGTAATTTACGAAGCAGCATACCCATAGGGTCTGTTCCTCGTTGTTCACGTTCTTGTACTTGGTGGATACATGGAAGTTGAATCCTTTTCCGTTCTTGTTCTGCCGGGCATCCGCACCGACATAACCGATAATTTGTCCTGTAAACATAATGATGGTTTTTAAAAGTTTATAATCCGAGCTGTGGCTCATTCGTATTTTTCATGGCCGGTTCCGCTTCCATGACAGGCAGCGAAATGCCGAAAGTGCCGTATAGTGTTTCAAGGTTGCTTGCCGTGGGATGGTTGGCGGCGAGGCTTTCCAATTGTCGGGATGAAGGAATAAAACCTTCATTCTTCATCTGCTCCAATACCGGACGGTTGTCTTGCAGGACGGCCAGCGTAAACCGTTCCTCCGGTGTGAGGTACTGTTCCATCCGTGAGGTGTGTTCCTGAATCATATTACTGGCTTTACCTACATCGGCAAGGATGTTATAGATGAATTTGGGATCTTCTTTCAAGGCTCCCAGCCAGTTCTTCAGATACATGGCATTCTCTTCCCGGATATAGGTGGATATTCCCAGGCTTTGCCCGACGGTAGCGGAGGTGAGTTCGGCAACCAGTTCCTCTTTGGCATATTGCTTGTCTCCGAAAATCACGCCTTTTTCCCGGTTCAGATGCTCAGGCTCCCCAGTCGAGTGCGCCATCTCATGAAGTAGTGTGGAGTAGAAATTCTCTCCGTCCTTAAACTGCCCCTTCAGGGGTACGATGATATGGTTATCTTCTCCCTTTGCATGGTAAGCACTATTTCCTTCCTTGGAATAAATGGGGCAGATCCATTGCTGTTCCCGTACCATCGCATCAATCAGAGGCACGGTGAGCATCCCTTGCTCGTCCTTGATGGCCGGTATCTTGAATTGCTCCTTCAATGCTTCCCATTTCTCCGGTTTCGTTTCCTGAAGATTGGTCTGCTGTACGTTGAACACATTGTATGTCTTCAGAAACGGCGTGACCTTATATTCCTGCTGCTCGTTTTTATCCAGGTTCTTATATACGTCGAAAGGTATTTTCTTTCCGTTCTTGTCTCTTACTGAGAAATTCCAGTAAATGACCGGGAATGACTTTTCTCCTTTCAGTATGTTAAGGCCGTTGTCTTTGGCTTGCATGAAGGTCATATAGACCGGCAGGCTGTACTGCTCTTTTTCCGAAAGTAGAAACAACATGAAGGAATTTACTCCGTTGTAGGTTCTTCCCTCGATATTTTGCGGAAGTCCCCCACCCTTTATCCCGAACCAAGGCTTCTGCCAGTTGTCTTCCACCTGCTTTATCTTTTCGATCATCAGTTCGGCGAAACGCTGTAATGCTTTGTCACTTGCTGTATCCATGATTTATTGGTATAGATTTCTGTTCTCGTAATCAAGCAGCCATTCTCTGGCCGTTTGGTTGTTTGTCTCTTGCTGCTTGGCAGCCATCTCTTCTTGATAGGCTTGTGCAAGCTCTTCCTGTGCAAGTAGAAACTCTAAGTCACTGATTTCTCCTGCAATGTTTTTCTGTACTAATTCATCGTAATCCATAATTCCTGATTTTTTAGGTTATAAGTCATTGAAAGCCCGGTTGATGGTGCTGGCTATCGGACGGGCCATTTCCTTGCTGTTGTCGGGTTTGGGTGTGCTGGCCAGTTTGACATCTCCCAGTGTCTTTGTGCTGCCTTCCATCCCGAAAATCTTTTGTACGGCTATCAGCGTGTTGGCTTGCACACCCGTTTCACGCATCCGGGTAAGGTCTTGTTGGGTGAGCCGGTACCCTTCTTTCTGTATCTCTTGGATGACATGAAAGTTGTCGGTCTGTGCGGCATCCAACAGACGTGCGGCCTGCCTTTCATGTTCGCCCTGTTCTTCTGGCTTGGTGCCGAACAGCTGGATGACTTCATGGGTTTGCCTTTTATCCAGACCGTGTTCCTTACCGATTCCTTTGATAAACTCTTCACTGGGTTTATATCCTTCCTCTTTGAGCTTCCCGATTTTTTCAAAGTCATGTTTGCCCACCGCTTCCTTAAACTCGGCTTCCATATTGCGCCCCTCTTCGTGTTTTTGCTCTTTTGCAGCCTCTATGTTGGCCGCATGGGCTTCCAGTTTGGGGGGCATGGCCTTGATCAGCTCTTGTGCCTTGCCGGGAGTGATACTCTGTATGTTCTGTATCATGACTCCTTTCCTGTCATCCGTCAGTTGGATGTCGGCAATGAAGTAGCCTTCCGGACTGTGCAGCAGCTTGTTCTCCAGTGCATGGCCGTTGGCGAGCAGGTATTTGTCGGCTTTGGTTAACTTGTAGCCGCCATATTCGCTGGTCTGCCCGATGATGTCGGGAATCTTGATTTCCTGGTTGGTGCGCAGGATGACGGAGTTCAGATCCCGGTCAACTTGCAGCAGGATGTCCTTCTTATTTACGGTGATGGGTACGATGTCACCGGCAAGCAGCTGTTCTTTCTCTTTCTTGCCCAACTTCTTTCCCAGCACCTTGTCCGGGATAACCAACGCCTCTTTGCGGTAGAATACGGAGATTCCGTCATCGTTGAAACGGAGCTTCCCCGGTTTGCCGTGTATCTCCATCAAATCAGACATGACACCCTTTTCCAGCTTGGTGCCTTTCCCGTCGAGGATGTTCCCTTGCTTGTAGGCGTATTCATAGAGCGACTGTCCGGTGTAGCATACCTTCAGGCGATGGTCGATGACGGTAAAGCCGTCTTTGTCATGTCCCTTCAGGTTCTCCCACCGCTTGATGCTGATGCCCTCCTTCTCCAGCTCGGCGACATATTTAGGATCATTGGCACGTTCCTTGTCAAAAAGGGCGGATACACGTTCTTTTGATTGGTCACGAAGGCTTTCATCGTACTTTGCTCCGGCTTTTTCCCTGATTTCGCTTACGCTCATGCTCAGCTCTTCCCCGTCTTTGCGGAACCGGAAATATCCGTCCCGGTATTCGGTCTGATAGCCCAGTGATTCGGCGATGCCGCCGAACTGTCCCACGTTGTCGAACATATAGGTGTCTAATGCTTCTCTCAGTTTCATGGCTGTGGCTTGTATAAGGGTTCTGCGGAAAGGATGTATTCGTTCAACACGGCCAGCTTGATGTGCCGCCCGCCGTTTCGCTCGTAAATCTCGATCTCGAATACCTTATCATCGGGTATCGTGAATTTGTCGAAACCAAGTATCAGCCGGTTCCGGCTCTTACCCTTGATTTTCGTGTCAAAATCTTTCTGATAGATAGGTTCGATGGTCGTTTCTTGCTGGATGGCGTTCTTGCTCTTCTTCTGGTCACGCTGGAAACATTTGACAAACTCGATGTCGTAGTCGATGTATGATTTGTTTTTCAGGTCAAAGATGAAAAACATGAAGCCCTCATGCACATACAGATTGGCCATTGACAACTCAAACTTGTTCTCGATGACCCCCAGGCTGTAGATGTTGCGCTTCTTGTTGCGCAGCTCTTGGATGCATCTTTCCATTTCCTCGCTGTTCACATCCACATGGGCGGTATATTTGCGCTGGTCATCGAAATTGTAGGTGAATACGGAGGTATTGCCCCGTTTGATGGTGATGTGGTAAGTGTTCATGGCCTTATCCACCACAAACAGGTTGGAATATGCCACGGCATCTTTGGCGGTTGATACTTTCAACTGGTTGTTGTAGGCGGCCAGAGTGAAGGACACCTCGTTGCCGGGCGTTCCGTAAGCGATGTCCTCCGGAAAGAAGAACTCGGCCAGATGGAGGTCGCTGACTTCTGCCTGATAGTCATGGTGCTGCCATTTCCCGTTGTCCTCGTAAATGTTCGGGTGCGAATCCGTGCCGCCTTCGGGAAGGTAGCGGATGTGATAGGTGTAAACGCTTCCGTCGATGCAGACTACGGTCAGGTTGGTCTCTTCGGTGAATCCTTCCGCTTGCGCCGAGAGCCTGACGATATGGGGCGCCTCTTCTACCCGGCTGGCCATGACAAGCTCCTGTTCGCCGATGGCGATATCAGATACTTGCACAGGGAATACCAGGTGTTTCACACAGTCGAAAGAGATAAAGATGTCTTTTTGGCTGATGGCTTGTTGCCGGGGAGTGCCGTTTCCCTGAGCGAAGAGCGGCAGGCTGCACACAAGGCAGTAAAACAGTAGATAAATATATTTCTTCATGTTGTCGATATGTTAAACGGTTCTTGAAAAAAAGGCGGTGAATACGGTAATGCCCCATAGAAGAAGCAGGGTAATGCCGAAAGAAACGGTCAGCGGACGGATTTCTTTAAAGGCTCGTCCGTTCCGGCGTGATACGTAGATCCGATAGCCGAAAAAGACCGCTGACAGCGCAAGCAGGTAATTGAGAATATCTATCATAATTTGTCTATCAATGTTTGAAGGGGATGATTTTTCTTGTTCGTTTTCTCTTGTTCCATTTGCTCATAGAGCTTCTGTAACTCCGCTTGCACGGCTTGCCTGCGCAACTTCGATTCCTGACTCTCTTCCTGGATATACATTTCGTAGTTGGACTTGAGATGTACCTTCACTTGTGAGAGGCTCATGTTCAAGATTTGCTTGGCTACCTGGGTGGTGGCGTTGACTACGCTGGTCACTTCGCTGGCCATCGTGCCGATGGAAGAGAGCGGCATGTCAATGTTCTGTACAAGACCTTGTTCCATACGCTTGGCTGCACTGGCTTTCAGGTTATTGGGCAGGTTTAAACCTTCCATGGCATCATTGTCGAAGACAACCACCGATACGGGATTGAGGTTGTCTCCTACCTTCAGGTTGCTGACTACCACATCGAGGCGGTTGGCTCCCAAAGTGGCGATACCGTAAAACAGCGTGTTGGCCGGTATCTTCATGCCGGATAGGGTTACGTCCTGAAGCAACCGCATCCGTACCGTACTGCCCGTGACTACGGTCTGGTCGCCGTGGATGCAAGCCCTGAAGAGGTTGCTGTTTCCCGGTGTGGAGGTCGGTTGGCGGCGTACCCGCTTACCGTTTTCGGCACGGTAGATCGGGCCTTTTTGCATCAGGCTGTCGGCGGATGGATGGCCGGAAGGGTTGGCAGCGGCTTTCTCCGTTTTTCCCTCTTGGTCATAATTGACAATCCGTTCATACATGCGCTTGCGGTATTTGTCGGATTCTTCCAGTTCCTTGCGGATGCGTGAGTTCTTCTTGGCTTCCCGGATAATCTCGTTGAGTGCCTGCTCGTCCTCCAGTCCGTCCAGTTGGCTTTCCAGCTGATGAGAGAAGCGTCCGTTCCGGCCACCTCCGTATTCTGCCATGACTTCGCTGTACGGATCGTTCTGCATACGGCGGATGCGCTCCAGTGTGGCACGGTCATACCGTTCCTGCTGGTTTTGCAGCTCGAAGTAAAAATCAGATCCTTTGACCTGAGACTCTTTCAGGATGCGTGCCTTCTCCTGCTCTTCCAGTTTGTCCTGCTTATAGGCTTCCATCTTGTCGTTCACCTTGTCGGCCATTTCCGACTGTGGTTCCAGAAAGGCTTGCGAGGCGGCCTGTCTGTCACTCCCTGACGGCACGTTCCCGTCCTCACGGATGAAGAATACATAAAGGAAGAGGATGCCCAGGATTACCGGGATGGCCATCAACAGCTTGTTCTTGTCTTTGATAAGTTTATTCGGTTCCATGGTCGGTTGGTTTAGAGGTTTCTGACTGGTTTTCATTCTTGCCCGGAGAAGCTGCCTGCGATGTGTTGGCGCCGTTGCTTTCCACGGGTTCGGAATAGCGGACAATCCAATCTTCTATCTTGGCTCCGTGCGCATTTTCCTCGCTGCGGGACAGCATATCATAGATGGTGAACTCCGCTTCGATATTACGTGAGATGCTTCCCCGTGCCCGGTACCCGGTCTGCGTGAAGATTATCTTTCCGGAAACGGGTATCGTTTGGGTGTTAATCTTTACATCCTTGATGCGTACCCCGTAACGGATATTCTTTTGTATGAGTGAGTTCAGCATATTCACATCGTTGTACTCATTCAACAGCTCCTTCCCCTTGTTGCCTATGAGGTTGAGCGCAAGCGAAATGTTCTTCTCGTAGCTGCTCTCGTCAAAGGCATACCAGTGGGTTACGAAGGTCTTTACATGGTTCATGTATTCGTATTGCCGCATATCGCTGGCAGACAGGCTGCTTGCCTCATAGACTTCTCCCTGCCTGTCGATGACGAGAGCCTGGCCGTATGCTTTTTCTATTTTGTTGATAAGGAAGATGATACTGCAGGCAAAAGCGATAGTCAGGATGATGCAGTACCCGGCTGAAAGCCGGATAGTCAGCTTGACCGCATCATCTGCTCCTTTGAATTTCATCAGATTCATAGTTCTATTTTTTATTGTTGTCGTTTATGAAACTTGCCCCGATAGAGGCGGCACCGCCTACGTTGGTCAGCTTGCCGCCTGCCGCTGCGCCTCCCATCAGGGCGATGGTGGCCGCCGTGGTGACGATTGACACGGTTTTCGAAATGATTTTCCCGGCATCGTTGTGTCCTACGATTTTGGAGGATAGCCAGAAACAGCTGCAATAAGCACCGATCAGGGCGAGATCCATTCCTAAATATTGTATCTGCTGCGTAGCTGCGTCCACCATGTCGGCACTTTCCGTATAGATGGCCTTGAAGGTCTGCCACATGATTTGGTTCAGGATATTGATGACGGTGAATACCATACAGGCGGAGCAGAGCGTACCGAACCAGATACTCAACTGTTTCTGAAAGACCGGCAGCATGCTCACGGCAAATACGAACGGGCCGAGAATGACCAGTAGCTTGACAATGACCACGCCGATACCTAAGATGACTACTTGTATGATTCCTACCAGTAGGGCGGAAATGCCATGAAGTACAAGGGTGGCGAGGTTGGCGGGATTGAGCAGCTGCACAATCTTCTCCACGCTGGAGCGTACACCGGTCATTTCGTCCTCTTCCATCTTTTTATCCAGTTCGTGCTGCATGGCGCCGGTGTTGTCTTCTCCGGCTGCTACCTCCGACTGGAGGCTGTGTTTGTCGTATTCGGCAATCATCTCTCCTTGTTCGGTGGCTGATTGTGCCATGAACTGGGCAAATTCCTGCGCACGCTCGGAGGTCAGCGAGGTGGCTTCGTTAATTACTTCCATCGTGCCTACGATGGTTTGGGCGATGGGGGTGTACATACTCAGGCAGAAGAACAGTACCAGGCAACGGGTGATTTCCATCATGTCGGGAAATTTGTCCTCATTCGGGCTTAACAGCTGGCTGGCTCCGTGATAGAGATAGTTGTATGCCAGGTTACAGATAAAACATATGACACCAACACCGAAGGCGATGACCGTCATTTGCGAAACGAGTTCCATTGTCAGGCCGTCCGTGATCTGGAGTCCCCAGAGAAAATTGTCTTGATTCATAACGCTCTAATTGGTGTGTCGTGTGAAAGCGGCCAGCCGTCCCTGATAGTAGGTCTTCCGGTTATGCCCTTTCATGGATTTGTAAATGACCGTGGAACGCACGGATTCGTTAAACTCTCGCATTTCTTCAGCTGCCTTCTCTACCGATTCCTTCACTTGCTCGATGAATGACATGCGTCCTTCCGAGTTCATCGAGAAGTAACTGGTCACGGTGGCTACCTTGAACAGCAAATCGGTACTCAGGCTCAGGTTGACGGTTACACGCTGAAAATTAAGAAATTTCAAACAGTGGTAATTTGAACCTACATTCAGGTAAAAACTGTAGTCACTGCTTAGGCAGGCTACATCGTCAAGTAAATCGGCCAGTTCTTTCAGTGACTTGAGTTCCTTCAGCTGGTCGATTTTTTGCAGGCCAAGCCTCAGTTCCTGGGCATCTATCATTTCATTGATTTGTGCGACCCATTTCTTGACATTGGTGATCCATTCCGTTGAGTTCAGCAGGGTGTGTACGGGATCATGCACGACAAACTGGGCATGAACGCTGCCGGTTCCCATTAGCCCCATCGAGACGGAAAGTCCGAGTATGAGAATGATTCTTTTCATGACGGTTATTTGTTGATGATGAATAATAGGGTGAATATGACACATACCAGCCAGGCTATCAGATAGCTTTTGGCGTTCTCTTTTTTCATGGCCAGTGCCCATACCACGAAAATGAGCGCAACGCCTAAAAGTGCGGCGGCAATGCTTCCGGCAAGATTGTATGCGCTGCCGTTGAAGTCGGTTGACCAGCTTAGAAGGGCGGTCAGCCCTTGGGTGGCGTCATCCATACTTTTTCCTCCTTTCCTCCAGATAGCGGTTGATGGCCGTATAGGTCGAGCCGCTTTCGTTGAACAACTGCTTCAGCCGTACTACCGTCGCTTGGCGCGAATCGAAGGCTACGGCGGCGAAGTCGGACACCTCGTTGCGGAAGATGAAGGCATCGTTCGACATCTTGATGAAAAACTCTCTCCAGCGTTCCGTGCGTTGCAACGACTCGATCATATAGGCCTCTTCGTCCGTGATGGAAAGCACGGCTTTCACTTCCGGCAGGTTCTGCCGGTGTTCCGAATGGTCGAGGATAATCTTGGTTGCGCAGTTGATGATGATGGAGTCCTTGATACTGGACGGCATGTTTTTCAAAAACAGGATGTTCTGTGCGGCCAGCGTGATGCTTCCCTCCTTTTTACGGAAGGTACGGTACAGGTAGGCGATGAAGTCTCCGAATTTCTCGTCTTGCAGGAAGTCGAGCGCTTCGTCGATGATCAGTTCTTTGGCAAATCCCTGGCGTTTCTTGATTTTATCCACGATCATTTGCAGGGTGATGATGGCAACGAGTGGAAAGTACTCTTTCTTAGAGGCATCTTCCATATCGAAGGCTATCAGCCGGTCATACACGATATCCACGTTCTCGGTGGCGTTCAGCAGGAATGACAGCTCTCCGTCCGTATAGGGTTCCAGCAAAAGCAACAGCTCCTCTATCTCGAATTTCTGTTTCTCAAACTCGGTCATCCGTTTGCTGAACACTTCCTTCAGATAAGCCCGGTAAGTTATCAGCGTCGGGAAGATACGCTCATGCTTCTCTCCTATTGAAGAGTTGTTCACATAGTCGTAAAATCCGATGACGGATTTCCTGAGAATGGCGTTCTCGGCAGGCAGCATGGGTTCACGTACCTTCCAAATGTAGCTGATAATGGCGACGATGGTCTTTATCTGGTCATCGGCGGACTCGGCATCCGTGGTGTCGATGTATAGGTATTTGCCGTTCTTGTCACGGTCACACAAGAAGGGGTTGAACGCAAATTTCTTCTGCTCGGTAGAGTCGAAGTATTTGCCCCGGTTCAAGGCTATCATCGAGCGGTAAGAGCCGCCGATGTCGATGATCATCACATCCCGGCCCAGTTCATAGCTTTGCAGGATGTAATTGTTCAGCCAGAAAGATTTACCGGAACCGGACGGGCCGATAACGATGCGGTTCTTGTTGTTCAGCGCCGGATAATCCCAGAGGTTTATCTTGGCGGGAGTACCGAAACGGTCATGGTAGATATGTCCTTTCTCGTCCGAAAGGTACATCCCCTCTTTTTGCAGATAACAGATGGCCTGCTTGGTCGTGTTGACGAGGCCCCGGTAATTGGCCCTGGCATTGCCGGGTATGTTGCAGAAGAACAGGTTGCACAGCTCGGCGTTCTCCACATAGCACGAACTTTGGTTCATAAAACTGAAGCCTTGCTGTACCAGTGCGGTTTTCCGCATGAGCGAGGTACGGTCTGTATCGTTCAGTACGACATTGAAGGCGGTATAGGCGGTCTGGTAGTCGAACTGGGTAATCTCATCGCAGAAAGCTGCCTGCTCGCGTTGCTTCTCCGCTGCGGGCGGATAAAAGTTGGTGATGTAGTTCAGCGCGTCTTTCTCCGCACCGATGGCCGTTACGGTGGCATCGGGATCGGTTATCTCTATCACGATGTTTACGATGTGGTTGAACGGCAGGCCAAGTCCTACGGGGTACAGCATCGAGCATTTGCTCCGTATGCTGTCCGGTATCTCTATGTTTCCCCCGTATGCCTTCGACTTGCCGGTGTGCGGCACGGCCAGTTCTTGAAGATGCTCGCCTTCATTGGTCAGCGAAAGGATGGAAACGTGCTGTTGCCCTACTTTCATGCTTCCGCTTTCACTGACGGCCATAGGGTTGACGCTCTTCTGCGTGGCATCGTTTTCCGGTGTCTCGTAAGAGAGGTTGACGTAGTCGTAGATGGCGTTGTTCAGTTCCGTATCATCCATCTTGCGTATCTCAAACTGCTGGATGGATGACAAGCCGTTCTCAAAGTTCATCAGAAAGGCTTCCATTTCTGTCAGCCGTTGCTGATATTCCTTATAAGGTTGCTTGAACGGGTAGTGCAGCTTTCGCATCAGCGAGGTGCCCGATGCGCTTTTGCGTATCTTACCGTTTCGGTTGCCGTTCGTGAACGTCACATACAGGTTGGTGTAGCTGTTCAGTATCTCCTTGCCGTTGAAATGACGGTTGTTCTCCGCTATCAGGGCATTAGAAGAGTATTCTGCATGATGGTATCGCCCCGTATAGTAGAAATTCTGCTGATGGATGACCGTGCCTGCCGGAAGCATCTTCAAAAGAGCCTCCAACCGCTCATGGATGTATTGCGCCTCGCTTTCCGACAAGGTGAACACTTCGGGCAGAAGCAGCCGGTAGCCGACGGTGATGTCACCGTTCCCGTTGATGACGGCGTTCTCCGTGATGGTCTGGATAGGCAAGACACTTTCCAGATCCACGGATTTGTCCTTCACCTCTATCTCTGTCTGCCGGATATACAGCAGAGCAATCAGCAGGCACAGCGCACAGATTAGCAGTGATATGAGTATGATGATTCCTATCATGGTTGCTGTTTTAGGATGAATTTGAAAATCTGCCGTTTGTCCGTTATCTGCCGGGGGGTGGCGTTCTTGATCCGGAGGCCGGTCAGGTAGTCCGGGTTACCGGCCTTGTGTTTCTTTTTCAAGGTTTGGAACAGCAGACCGGATAGAAACAGAATGGCGGAAATGATTCCGATGATGAGTATCGGGTGCAGCTGCTTGAATATGCTCACGATGATGATGATGGCCGTCAGCAGCATGAAGATGGCGAACTGTCCCGATGACAGACCGAAGAACTTGATCGGCTTGTTGATTTTACGCATGGTTCTCATGGCTCTTCGTTTTTAGATAATCAGGAAGGCCACCATGATGACTACCACGGCGATGATCCAGCCGAGCAGGTATTCCTTGGCATGGGGATTGTTCGTGGCAAGCGAATAGATGACAAAGACCAGGGCGATGCCGAGTACCGCCGCCAAAATGTATTTGGCTACGTCCAGAATGGTGTCCGCACCCTCTTTGGCTTTGTCTGTCACTTCGGATAGGCTGTTGATCTTCAGGCCGCTTTGTGCCTCCGCCACTTGTGCCGTTCCCAACAGCGTGAAGAATATGAGAAAGGTGAAGATAACCTTTCCGTAGCGGTTAATGACTTGGTTCGCTTTTTCTTTTACATTTTCGATTGCTTTCATTTTGTTCCTATTTTTTAATTAAACATGAATCGTTTTCAGTCTCTCCCATTGCACATCCTTATACTTGATGGATATGGGCTCTTCTTTCGGCTGTTCCGGCAGGGGTTTGCCTGAGTAGTAGTAGGCTCTTCCATGCAGATACATATCGGCTATCTCGGCGGCCAGTTCCTCTTCTTCCAGCTCAGGCTGAAATACCACGCAGATGACCGGATAGGCTCTCTCCTGCCCTTCCTTGCGCACCGCCCCCCTTATCGGCTTCTCTTTCTCCTTTCCGGAAGAAAGGGCTTTCTTCTTTTTCCGGAAGTAAAAGTGAAGCGTGACACAGGCGAGTATGGCAACCAGTATCAAATCCACTACGTTCATAAGAGTTGCCAGATAATGAGCCAAGTGACCAATGCCGTGATATAGGTGATGATGGCCTCTTTGGTGCGCTCGTGGTTGCTTATCAGCTTTTTAAGTACCGCTAGTCCGGCACATAGAAAGCCTACCCCTATCAGCATGGCGCCTATTTCACGGTATAAGGAGATTAGGCCGGATACATTTGTATCGGCTAACAATATGATAATAAGCATGGTGATATGATTTGTCGGTTAGTAGAGCAGTATCTTTATTCCTACGTTCCAGACAGTGTTCCACTTCTCAATGGATAGTGGATTCCAATGTTGTTGTATGCGGGCAAGCAATGCCGTTCGGGGCAGGATGAATACTTCCAGTTCCGTTTCCAGTTTCGGGCCGATGATGAAGTTGTATTCCTTATCGGGGTGGCGGACGTATTCTGTACCGATGAATCCTCCCAGGGCGATGCCCCAGTAAACGGATTTCAGATTGCTGGCCAGGGTTCTGTAATAACCGCCGTCCACATAAAAGTCCTTACCCTTATCATGTATCGTTTCGGGAATCGTTTCTTCCGGGTTCAAGGTAGAGACTTGTGGTAGGTTGGGTGTGTATTCGTAAGGCTTCTCAAAATAGCTAAGCCCGGCTTTCCAATAGCTTGTCCGGTAGATGTATCTGGAAAAGGACAGGTTGTAATAGTTGCCTGCATTGCCGAACAGGTTAGTGCCGTAGTTCAATTCAAGTGCCGGGATGTTCTCATAATGGCGTTGCGCAAAAGCGCTTACGGTGCATAACAGCAGGCTAAGGCTGATAGCAGTCAGTCTGATGTGTTCCATGGGAATTACTCTTTAGGTTATTAATGTTATATATTTTTCTATTTGTCTCATACGGTGTTTCCAATTTACGCGGATTCCTGTCGGCAGAACCGAATCAAGGTGCTTATCGCGTTGTTTTCGCTCCAAACATATAGATTATATACGGGAGAGCAAATTTTATGAAGGGCTTTTAAAGGGCCTTTCGTGTTTATTTAATGTGCATTAAAAAATACATGTGCCGTAAACCGGCAGGTGTGGAATAATTCTACAGAAAAAAGCCGGATAGGATTAGTTGTGTAAAACTGTCCTGCCCGGCTTATAGGGTTTGGTTTATATGCGCTTTCGGATGTTGCTCAATGCTTGTGGCGTGATGCCGATATAACTTGCTATGTCTTTTAAGGGTATTGAACGTAACAGCCATTTTTCATTGGCCAAAAGCGCTTTGTAACGCGCTTCGGCATCCAGTGTGTAAAACTCCTCTTCCCTTATTATTTTGCGGTTGATGGATCTTACCAAATGTATTCTGGCCAGCTTGTTGAAGTTGATGGATAACTCATATAGCTGATGAAGGTCTTTTTTGGGCAATCTCCAGATCTTGCATGGCTCCAATGCCTTGATATTGTAGTGGGCATGGTGTTCTTCATGTGAAAGGAAAAAATTGATGAACTCTTTGGCTTGGATAAACCGTGCTGAAATCTCTCTATTCTCTTTGTCCGGAAACCATAACCGGACGATGCCGGATTCCAGATAATAGAGGTAGCATACTTCCTCGCCCCTAGTGACGAGGTGTTCTCCCTTCTTGATATGGATAAGCTCGAAATGAGCATCAAGATACGCCTTTTCTTCGTCTGTCATCCGCACGTGGAGATGGGCGTCCATTACCATGAGCGTCTCATCTATCAGGGTGGCAATTGTTTGAACCATTGAATTTGTTTTATGTTTATATAAGGGTACGGAAACGTACCCTCTAACATGGACGTGGCGTTCCAACAACAAAGGCACGCCCCGTACCAGTTTCATACTGGTACAGGCATGCGCCTGTTGTTGTTAATTCCTTAACGATAGATGCCACTCTTTTGTTAGACAGACGGACGTATGTAAAAAGCAGACTGCCAATTTCCTGACAATCCGCTGCAAAGATACTATTTTATGATTTTTGTTCCAACTTTTAGGGATTTAAGTTGACGGCAAGGTCTTCTGGACGAATGCCTACTACCTTTATATAGATATCCCGGTAGATGTTCTCCTTAATCTCCTTGTCCTCTTCAGAATAAAGCCATGCGGTAAATTCATGATAATATTCGCCGGTTCCCAATTTAAAGAAATCCTTATATTGATAATGTCTGCTCACGGGAATGCCTTTCTTGTTTAACAAGAAGGATGATTTGAGCGCATCGTAATATTGTGAGGTCAATATCGCCTTTATCTTTTCATCGAAATATTCCAATGTTTCCTGGTCAAAGAAAAACTGTACAGTGTAGGGCCACTTCTCCCCTTTTCCTTTGATGTACTGGTATTGGAATTTGGTTCTTTCCAGCTTTTTGTTGATACCGTTTAAGATGCTGGTCACCTTCTTCTTCCGGTCATGGTTGTCCTTTACCGTTACATCAAATTCCTTGGCAAGTTGGTCAACCGTAACGGTGAAATAAGGTGCTTGTCCTTGGTCAATCTTATACTTGATCAGGTAAATCATTTTCGCCAGGTTCAGATAAAACTTGCGGTAGCCTTTGCGGTTGGGCAGGTTACGGTAGTCTTTCAGTTCCAGCAGATTGTATTCGGTAAGCAAAGTATTCATCAGATCTTTGCTCAGATGCACGTTGTAATTCCGCTTGGTGCGCTTTTTCGTGCTGAAGTCATCCTTTATCTCAAAGCGATCCAGTATTTGAATGAACTTATATTGCGTCTTGCCGTTCATGGCGTATGCTACACTGAGGTTGGATGTCCCTAAACGGTATAACGCCGCTTCAAAGGTGTTCTCTATCGGATGCTCTATCTTTTGCCCGTTCTGTTCGGTGATATATACCGGACGTTGGTTGCTGAACAGGAAATCAAGCTGCTTCTCGGTCAGTTTCCGTTGCAGCTTGGTTCGCTCATACCCCATGACCTCACAAAAATCGTTGATGGAGAACCAGCAGTCACCGAACAGGTCTTTCATTTGTGAAGATGCCACGTAAATGATAATGTCAGACATGACAGTGCCGCCTGCATCAAATAGAGCTTCCAATACTTTCGTGTTGGAAGACTCGCTGAGAGTCCTGGGGACTCTGCTCAACTCTTTTTGCGTATTGCTTTCCTTCATAGGCGGACACTTGTTGTTTACTGATGCAAAGATACGTTTTTCCCACGGAAGATAGTGAATATAACTCCCTACAAATGAAGATGCCAAAGCGTTTTTTTCGTGTTGTTTCTCGATTTAGTTGTGTAAAAGTGTCCCGACTACGGCTGTTTCCGATCCCCCAGTTGTGTAAAAGTGTCCCGAATGACCGGTTTAGTTGTGCAGAAGTGTCCCGGATTCCTGATTTAGTTGTGTAAAAGTGTCCTGAATGCAGATTCTAGTTGTGTAAAAGTGTCCCGACTTTCCTGTTCAGTTGTGCAGAAGTGTCCCGAATAGTCGGTTAGTTGTGCAGAAGTGTCCTGGTTGCGAAAAGATGCCATCAAGCGCTAACATGCAATAATATAGTTGATTATACGGAAAACCTCCCTTATTAGTTGTGTAAAAGTGTCCCACAAATACTTAAATTCCTAAAAACCTAAATAAAACAAAGAAATGATTTTGCTACTGTATTCTTACTTTCGGAAAAAATTTTGAGGTGGAAACAAGTAGAAGTTTGAATTCTTTAACATATTGTCCGGGATAATAGGCAAAGGGATTTTTCCACAGTTGTGTAAAAGTGTCCCGGTTCAATGCCGACCTTCACTAAAACAGCGTGCAAAAATAACGCCTGCCCGACAAATGCTGTCGAACAGGCGTATATATATTTTTCCGAAAGTAGAATCAGATGCTCATATACTTCTTCAGTATCGCTTGAATCTCCTTGTTATGGCTGGTCAATACGTCTTCAAGAATGTTGTTGGCGATATTGTGCATTCCTAATCCCGTGGCCATAGCAATCTGCTTCAGCTTTCTGTGGGTTTCGCTGGATATCCGGATTACTTCGGTATTCTTTAATTTTCGCTCTTCCAGATATTCCGAGAATTTTTTTCCGCTGACTTTGCTTTCTTCTGTTTTTGGGGAAGACTGCACGGAAGGTTTGGATTCCGGCTTTTCCATTTGTTCCGGCTGAGGTTCTTGGACGGTTTCTGTGACCGGAGCCGATTCTTTCACCTCTTCATGAATGGGCTGTTCAATCGTTGGTTGGGGAATGGTGCTTGCCGCAACACTTCCGATCTGCTGGATTTCCTGCTCTTTCTTACTGGCGCTTTGCAGCAAAAGTTTTCTCATGGCGGCTGATGATGTCCTTTCTTTGTTGGTTGCCATAGCTTTATTCTCCTATATGGTTACAGATTAATTCCAATACCTCTTCACAGAACGCATCACAAGGATGATGGTACGCTTTATTCAGCGTGCTTAAATTGCGTTGATAGTCAACCCTTGAATCCTTGATGTAGTTTTGCATCAACTCGAAAGGCAGGGATTTTTTATTCCTCAGAATATCCTTGAACTCTAGCACATTCGGAAGAACACGGTTCATAACACCACGCACGGTAGTCTTTTTGCCAATCTTTCGACGGCTTTCAATGATTCCCTCATAGATGTTATTGTAAAAGACCAATGTAGGTCTTAGATCGGTCTGGTTCGGCTCGAAGGGAATGATGATCACGTCAACGAAGTGCAGCGTTTCAACTACACCGTTTTGTTTCAGGTTACCCGGAAAATCGACAAGTATAATGTCGTAATTGTCCTGAAGGAAATCCAGTTGGTTGATGAACTCTGAGGAAGAGATATTGATAACCTCATATTCTTCTTCCTTTTTCATGATTCCGTCCTCGGCTTCGTCCTCACGTAATTTTCCGATAGTGTTCTGCATGTCGTCGATATCCACAACGGCAATGGATAAGCCACCCTCTTCGTTTGACTGCGAATGAATATAACCTGCAAACAAAGCTGTCAATGTGGACTTTCCTACTCCGCCCTTGGGATTCTCAAAAGCTACGACTACTCCTGGTAATATTTGTCCCATAATGTACGTTTTTAAGTATGTGCGCAAATATATAAATAATAAATTAAATAATTGCATACTTTTATAATTAATTTATTATATATTTATTTACTTATATAAGTAATTACGTATATAAATATGTATATAATTATGTATGTACTTAATATTATAATTAAGTATGTATGTTCATACTTTGTAATAATGTGATTAGTAACTATGTCTTTTGTAACTAATAGCTTTTCGTTTGCCTGTTACAATGTGCGCAGTTACTTTGTAACAAAGTGCGCGGTTAATCTGGATTAAGAAATCAAGACTTTTGTCTGGTTTTGTTTCACAGCTGAGTATTATTGTATATCTTTGCTAATGCAAGGTATGTTTTTGTGGGTACAAAAAACCTTGCGACAGCCGAGCTGCCGACCAATGTTCGTTACACTCACATACTCTGTATATATGAAAGAAAATCGAGATATAAGTATAAAGATCCGCTTGACGGAAGCCGAGAAAGAACAGCTTCTTCAACGTTCAAAGGAAGAGGGAAAATCCCTTTCTTCCTTTATCAGAGAGTCTGCCTTGAAAGGCAGAAGCATATCGAAAACCGATGTGCAAATGATATATGAACTTCGTAAAATAGGAGCCAATATCAACCAGCTTGCCAAACATATCAATACGCTTCCGTCCGATGAAAATATATTGTATTCATTGGATCGGATTAACCAATACCTTTCGGATGTAGAAACCATTAACCGGAAATTGTTATGATAGCCGAGATACAGCCTTCTTTCTCATCCCACCTGTCCATGAGCCGGAAAATCGAATACCAGCTTTCCAAGGTCAAGGAAGGAAACGGAAAAGTGCTTTGCACCTCCACCGGTGACGAACTGGCCGCCATGCCAGCCTACATGAAACTTATCTCCCAGTTGAATGACCGGGTGAAACTACCTTATGCGGAATTTATTCTGAGCCTCTATCCGGGAGAAAGCCTTTCCGATGAACAGTGGCTTTCTCTTGCCGGGGAATATATCGAGAGGATGGGGTACGGAAAGTCCTGTTATGCCGTTGTCCTGAATACTGACAAGGCACACAGCCATGTGCATGTGCTGCTGACCACGATTGATGAAGAAGGCAAAAGCATTCCTTCCGGGAATAATTACAGCCGTTCCGAAAAGATCTCAAGGGAACTGGAGCAGAAGTATGGGTTATTGCCTTTAGAAAAGGAAGGTGTCAAGAGAACCACATTGGGAGAGTCGCAATACCGTAACTATTATTTTGATGCGGCCTTGAAAAAAGCCATGCGTAGTTATAATTATAAGGATAAGGTATCGGCTGTCCTGGAACAATCCGATACATACTGGTCTTTGGATAAACCCTTGCAAGAAATAAAACTGGCCAATGAAGAATGGCGTGTCCTGTTGGGTGATGAAAGCTATGACAACCTTTTCGCATTGCTGGAAAAAGGAGGCTTTTTCAAACCCTTGTTCAAGGACGAACTGTTACAGCTGCTTGACCGTATTTATTCTTTTTCTGAAAGTACATCCGATTTCCGAAGAAACCTGGAACAAGAAGGGGGATATATGCGCCTTGTCACCAAGAATGACAAATCCTATTATGTCTATGGCATTAAGGATTCTGGATTTTATCTGAAGGACGTTTCGCTTCCTCAGAAATATCGCTTCGGTAATATCCGTTTTGATGGCCATGGCATGAGTGCCGATGAACAGAAGCATTATCTCTATGACCACGTGTTTAAGGCTTTGAACTCTTCTTCCGGATATGAGGATTTCAAGAAGAACTTGGCGGAAGAATCGATTCGGGTGACGGAGCATGTAAACGGCAAAGGCGCATATGGGATTTCTTTCTATATGGAAAACGTGGAAGATCCTCATATCTTCAAGGGTGCGGAACTTTCTCGCCAGCTTACTTATCGGAATATCCAGAGGCATTTCGATGGTGTGGCTATCGGTTTCTCACCGCATATTGATAGGGTAGGGGAGTTCCGTGAGCGGGTGGATCGTGAGGCTTTCTATATGCAGGGTGGGGGAGTTATGGCCATTCCGGAGCTTGACATTACCGGCAGCGGGAAGAAGTCGCAAGAGGATGATCTCATACCGTCCAAAAAGAAACGGAAACGCAAGAGTGGTCCCGATTTCTCATTATGATGAATACTAACTTAATACATTTGCTTTATGAATTATCAGACCGTTTTACAAAATTATCATCCCACTGAACAGGGGGATTTCATGTTGAGATATGAGATAGGTGGCCGGGGATATGTCGTTTACTCACCGGAGAAAGATGCGTTGTCTTGTATCGAATTACATGGCTTTTCCGAGCTTACTCCTTGGCAATTGGCTTTTGTCCTTTCATTGGATATGCAGCAGATGAAAGAACAGGATGAGTTTTCTCTTTCCGTATGTTGCAAGCGGGAAAAGCTCTTGTCATATCTCTTTGATGTAGAGGAAAGCGAAACAACTTTGAAGACAAAACATGTGTCCGGGTGGCAAGGCTATCTGATGATGGATATACACAAACCTGATAAGGTACGGAACGTGTTCCAGTTTCATCCGGAAACGAAAGAAGCCCGTTTGGTCTTTGACAATCGGTTATGTGTCGCTTCCCTTCGTGAGAAAGAAAAAGGAAAGCTCATCCATCTCTGTTGGAGTCCTTCTCTCTTTGCTGCCATCGATAAGGGAGGAGAGCGTACCGCACCGGCTTATCTGTTGGCTTCTGATGCTGCCTTGTTGCATGGGTATGCCATGAAGCAGATTGCGGAATGCTTTGCCGGTACACCGGTTGAAGAACAGGTTATCGGCATTCATGTGGGGGATAATGTCTATGAAGCCTTGTCTTTCGTGTGTTATTATGCCCGTAACACACAGAATGAATACATGGTTATCCCGGAGAGAAAAGATGGGATGGTAATTCTTGAAACTCCGAAATGGAATCCGATACGCCAGGCCAACTTCGTGGCTTCACTGAACAAGATGGCGGTTGACCAGGCGAAGAAACGCTATCCGGAAATGGAGGTTCCAAATGAACGGCCATTCACATGTCTCTCTTTTTCCCGGAAGTCTTTCGTCTATTTCCCGGATCTGAAGGTGTATCAGGAGGTGTTCTTGAAGATGTATTTGGGATTGGTGAGGTTACAGGAGGTGCATTTGCTGGGGTAAGGAACAATTGCAGTGCTGCTTATAATATAGTGGCACTACTATTGTTAGAGTACTTCTATCGTTCCTTTGGTTACGGCATCGGCCAGTAGTCTTTTTACAATCCTGCCACTGGGAGGATTGGTTATCCCAAGCGTTATCTCAACCCTGTTTGATAGAGGATGATAGTGCAGGTATTGGAGGATTTCATCTTCAATAGTCATGTTCTAATTCTTTTATCGGGACAATTTTGCCTGATATTTATGCTTTTGTTTATTGTTCTGTCCCGATAGAGATTATTTTGGATGGACAAAGAAACGCTATCCGGAAATGGAGGTTCCGAATGAACGGCCATTCACGTGCCTTTCTTTTGCCGGAAGTCTATCGTCTATTTCCCGAGTCTGAAGGTGTATCTGGAGGTGTTTTTGAAGATGTATTGGGAATTGGTGAGGTTACAAGAGGCGCATTTGTTGGAATAAGGAAAAGGGTGCATCTAATGCCCAATTTGAAAGGATCACCTGCTACAGATAACTGTAACAGGGATATTATCCTTAAAAAGTGAGTTAGATACACCCTTTTAAAGTGCTTCTGTTATTTCTTTGTTTACGGTGTTGGGGAATAATCTTTTTATTACTCAGTTATAGGGAAAATAGGTCTGATATTTATGTTTGGATTATATACTTTGAGGATAAGTGAAGAAAGATATCTGAAGGTGGATTCTTTTATTTAGAGTTCCTTTTAGAATAAGATTTCGCCAAACAGAAATATATTTAGAATTGTTTCTCATAAATCTCAATGCTGCAACATTGAAGGCCAATCTGTAAGCTTGATATCTTATACATTTATTCTTATTTCCAACTTTTCATATAGCACAACCGCCTTTATCAGAGGCAGATTCTCCTTGTAGAACCACGGGAAATCAATACATCTGAAATCGATATGGCTCTCCTCTAGTAAATTGAAAAAACGGATATCGTTTATCATGTCTTTTATGGAAACGAATAGAAGTGGTATTTTCTTTCTTTTGCAAAAGAATAATGCCTTTTGCAGTTCTGCGTATGCGATGGTTTGTTCATCTTTGTAGGTTGAGTCATTTTTCTTGTCAAAAAAAGATAACTGGACTTTTAATGAATCATGCCGTTGGAGGTATTCTGCTAGCAGTTTCTGTGTTTCGGGAGAGTTGTTATCGCCATATAGTATTATATCATTGTATTGTTTCATATCAGGTATTTGTTCCGGTTGCACACTTCTTTTTTCCAAAGGTAACCTTGCATATTCTTTTATTAGATGTTGTTTCGTGACCTTCCGGGGATTCTCTACTGAGTAGAATGCATATTTGAATATAAATTGAATCCCTTTCTTCTGTACACATTCCTGTTCTGAGAAAAAAGAATTCAGACGTATTTTGGCCTCTTGAAGGAACTGTTTGGGGATATCTTCCTGATAGGTATTGGTTGTGTATTCAAGGACGGTCTTTTTCATGAAAAAAATCAATGGACAGATTCATTACCAGTATCTATGATAAGTTTTTCCAACCCGTCAATTTTTGCGTAATGCTGTTTCTACTATTTAGAATCCGGAAACGAAGCTCCTTTCGCGAGATTTATAGTCCGGTATATATACTTGCTTACCATATGAATAAGTGGTTTTTGAACATTCCACCGGCAAATTCATTCCGAATGCCTTCCACATTGAGTACAATCTTGGTCTTGTCCATAATAATCAATGCTATAGATTATCATTTCTTTTTCAATATGGATATTAGGTTATCTAATTGAGGTTCGATAACTGTCTTGTAAACCAACTTCATTCTTTTATCAGAGGCTTTAATAAATGATTCCATTTTTCGTCTTATGTCCTCATTTGTTATTCCCGTCAGATTTTTCAGATACCATAGAATGGCAAGCAGGTAATATACATTCTCCAGGTCCACGGAAAAATCGCAGCCCATACCACCAGGTACGTCCACAATTTCCGTGTTCAGTGATTTCTTTTTTTCGATGATTTCTTCAAGAGCCTTTATCTCCAATGGATTGAGTTGAGACCATTCTTCCGGCCAAATATCACTTGCTACAGTTTCTATTGAATCCCAATCTTTTCGTAAATTAAATTCTTTATTATCCATATTTTCGTTACATTAATTTTAGATAAAACATAAATCAATATAAAAGCGATTAGAGCCATAATCAGCATATACCATGATACATTCATCTCTTTTACGAAAGAGTAGCAAGCATATCCCGCTAACGCGAACAAGCTATAGTGGATGATTGACAACCATACGTTCATTGGTGAACTCTGTTGTATCAAGGCATTTTCAGATACGCTTCTTTGTAAATGTTCGATTTGTAATTCTTCTATTGCGTATGCCAACCCGTATCTTTTATCCTTAATGTTTTTACGTAATGTTTCAGTTCGTACTTTCAAAAGATATTTCGCCGATTCGGACATAGACTTCGCTCCGTATAGCGTATTCACCACTTCTAGCGCATGATTATTGGCAATAATTTCATTATATGCTATAGGCCAGAACTGTAGTAATGCCAATACGGAAGCGAGTAGAATCGCGGAAATTTTCATCCAGGCAGGAATGTCCGATACCAAAACAAATAGAGGCAGAATAATAGCCGAACAATAAAATTGCCTCTTGAATGCCAGCATCAAATCATGGGATACACAATGTGCAAATTCATGTGCCAACAAGATTCTGTCTTTCATGGATTGCGGATAAAATGTCTTGGGAACGAATATGAAAGAAGATGCATTATAAAACGCAAAACTTTTGAATTGTCCGAACAATTTGTTTGCCCGGATAACAATTGTTCGCTTATCTCCTTGCCTGTTGCCCCACTGGAATAATTGGTATTTTCGCATTTCTGTGTCGATTTCTTTAATAATGTCATCTTCAATTATTTCCAAATCGATACCCTGTTCTTTGAACTCTTCTACCGCCTTATTCAAATCCAATAGTTGGTTTTTGAATACAGATTGAATGGAAAATTGAAAAATTCCCCAATCTACTATTATGGCAAGAGGCAATAGATAAAGTGCCGTATAATTGAAAAAACATGTAATAAGGCATAACACGGAACAACGGCATATCACCAATATGGTATTTAGTAAATCTAATATTCTAAATATGAAAAGATAGAGTACCATATTACATAGAAAATTTGTCCAATTAAAATATTTTGAAATTTATAAGTTCCAAAAAGCAAAGGTAATTATATACGACTTTACACTATCTCTAAAATAATAAAAGGACACATGATTATGTATCCTTTTATTATCTTGTATAATTCAGCTATGATTACATGTTTAACACCTTTCTTGATCGTAACCGTATCGCCTCTGCTAACAACCGACCTGATATCATCGAGTACCAGTACTCCTTCGCCGTCGATAAACGTCCAGACTTCATTGCGATGGCGGTGTAACTGATAGCTGATACTCTTATCGGATTTGATTTTCAGTTGCTTGGTAATGGATTTGTAACCGTTGGAAAACTCGGCGGTATTGACTACTTTGTATTCACCCCAACGACGTTCCTCGAATATCGGCCGATATTGCAGAAGGTCGGCGTAGGTCTGTCCCATCCTCGTCATCCCAGGGCCGGTAGACCTCACCGAGCAGCCCGGCGATATCCTCCCTGTGCTCCTCCATATGAAGCCCAGCTGCCGGATGATGAAACCCGAGATGCTGCCGCAACCGGAGGCCCTGACCAGCATGGCGATACGGCGGTGCAGCCTCCCGTCAATGTACACGGTCTTCCACTCCGCGGACTTGGGAGCGGGAACCTCCTCTTGTATTCTTCCGGGGATGTCATTTCTGCCGCTCGGGACCGCCTTTCACGGTCCGGCGTATCCACTGGAGGTTCCGGAGATGTGGAGACGGGATCTGACAGGAAGTTCCCCATAAGCCCGACCCTCCCGAGAATTATATCGGAAAGCCGGTCCTTTTCCTTTTTTGAATCCATTTTCTTAAAATCTTAAATTATTAAATTACACAACCGGTATTGTTTCGGAATACAAAATAAAGGAAGAAGAGGACAGGACGGAACCGCCTGTCACTTATAGTCATGGAAAGTCTGTTATTGTCATGGGGTGTGTAAAAGGGGAAGGTGGGGAGGCTCTCCATTTACAGAAGTGTAGAAGTAACAATCCGTCAATGGAAACAACGAAGGAAGGACACGAGGTATGTACGGCTCACCGCCCGTTCTCCACTTGCAGAAGTGTAGAAGTAACAATCCGTCAATGGAGATAACGAAGGAAGGACACGAGGCATATACGGCTCACCGTCCGTTCTCCATTTGCAGAAGTGTAGAAGTAACAATCCGTCAATGGAGATAACGAAGGAAAGACACGAGGCATATACGGCTTACCGTCCGTTCTCCATTTGCAGAAGTGTAGAAGTAACAATCCGTCAATGGAGATAACGAAGGAAAGACACGAGGCATATACGGCTCACCGCCCGTTCTCCATTTGCAGAAGTGTAGAAGTAGCAATCCATTAATGGAGAATTGGGTATGGAAAGGGCTGATTTCCCGTATATGTGCCTCTTTATTCCCGAATTATGGGCGTAAGCCGCATGGTTATGGAGAGATATCCACCCTTTTATGGGGAGAAAGGCCGACAAATCCCCGATGGAAATGCCCCGCAAATCACAAGAGAACAGCCATATAATGGGCTGATACACAATAATTATTGGAGAAACGTGGTCCGCCCCTGCGGACAGCAAGTTGTCTTTTCGTTAAACGAAAACCAAGCGGTTTAACGGCAACCTGCCGCCAAACCGTCCCTACCCCCTGATGCTCCGGAGTCGTGGGGGATAAGCTACCGGCATGTTCCATGTCCCTTTGGCATGGGATCCTGCGGATGAATCCGGGCACAGAAAGGCGATTTTCGCATAATTTTTCACAAGGTAGTTCCAGAAAAAACTGGTAGCAAGACTTTGCTGGAAGGACTAAACAAGAAGGTGAAAGGAGTGATGTACACCCGCAATGCCCTTGTCCTTTTTCGACTGGGATGCATAAAGGAAGCGAAATATTTTATAAGTGGTTTCTTTCCACCAACCAGAAGGGTTGGTGGAAGCAGATTACCATTCAGTAGATACCAGTTCTGAAAGATGTAAACAACTTGTTTCTTAGATAGCCTTATAAATATGCTACTACTTATTACAGTTCATTTGGAAATGTTATTCTCACTTTTATTCCTCCGCTTTTTCACTTGCTCCACTGCTTCAGATATGATTCCATTGTTTTCAAAACGCTGCGTGTAATTGGTATAATCCGGGTGAATACGTTCGTAAGTTGGGTCAGTGAATAAGGGACTCGTAATAATGTGGTCCGCAGTCGAACGGTTACAGCAGAAAACAATATTTTCAACTCCAGCCAGTCTGGTCAATGCTTTCACATCCGTATCGTGCGGCTGTAGTGTCATCGGATCTGTAAAAAAGAACAGATAGTCTATTTCTCCTTCTACGATCCGCGAACCAATTTGCTGGTCACCTCCTAAAGGACCAGATTTCAGGATTGTGATATCCCATTTGATTTCAGGATGTTTTTCTTCAAGGGCTTTTTTAATTAGTGTACCGGTTGTACCCGTACAATAGAATTTATGTCCTATCAGACGTTCCGAGTTCCAGAGAACCCACTCTATCATGTCTTTTTTCATTGCATCGTGTGCAACAAGTCCAATTCTACGAACCATTGTTTCCATAAAGCTAAATTATTTTATTTTTATATGATAATTAGAGTTTATATTGAATAATTGATTAAGGCGTTCTTTGACTTATCTTTGTGGTCTAAAAAGTTCAATTGATGTATTACGACAAGATTCGCCACCGTAATAGCCAAGTACTTGCAGCTACAGGA
>NZ_JAMOKU010000046.1:0-43216 GCF_023656845.1 Parabacteroides sp. Y3-G-102
AATCTTTAGCAAATATCCCCATGCGGGGCCCCTGCTTCATGCGGTATTAGTCCGACTTTCGCCGGGTTATCCCCCTCTGATAGGTAAGTTGCATACGCGTTACTCACCCGTGCGCCGGTCGCCGGCGGGTATTGCTACCCCCGCTGCCCCTCGACTTGCATGTGTTAAGCCTGTCGCTAGCGTTCATCCTGAGCCAGGATCAAACTCTTCGTTGTTTAAATTGTTTTATTATCCTCGCTCCGGAATCCGTTATTGTAGTCCAAAGTCATACTTCTTTGACGGTATCAATCCGGAAAATTTCTTCTCCTATACTTGTACTACTTGTTGAATTATGTAAATCTCTCAAAGAACTCTTTTGTCGCTTTCGTTTTGCGAACGTGGCTGCAAAGATAAGGACTTTTATTTTAAACTTCCAAATTATTTCAGAACTTTTTTTCTAAAAGTTTGTTTCATCATTTTGTACCGGCGTTCTCTCTCGAATGCGGGTGCAAAAGTAGTGTTATAAAACATAACCTCCAAACTTTTCCGGTATTATTTTTCAAGTTTTTTTCACGAGGGGGATCGCGTACATTAATAATACGTCGATATCCATTCTCGGCTCACGTGGCCCACCACGTGGCCTCACGTGTCACCACGTGCACTTAAAACAAGTGCTCCACGAGTACATTTGCACGTATGAAAACGACAAAAACGATCTTGGCCCCGATAGGAAATCACACAGAAAAAACGGCTTTTAGCTCATGAAATCATGCGAAATGCACTTGGTTTTAGTGCTTTCGGATCACGTAAACGTGGGTAAGGACCCATTATATCGCCCCCCAAAGACCCAAAAAGCCGAAGAGGGAAGAAGCACACAAACAACTGTATATCCACATGTTAAGGCATCAGGAAAATTCCCCGGTAAAAATCCTAGGGCGCAAAAGGCGCATCTTTACGCTTTCAAAGAAACATTTTTAGAAAAATAATATTTACATCACTCTACAGACAAGAGGGGTATAAACGTTATTTACAGAAAAAGTTTTAGAAACATACGTAAAGATGCGCCCCTTGCGCCCTAACCTATCAGCAACATCCCTAATACGGGATACAAAAAAGTCAATGGGACACGGCCGTAAAGTCATTGAGAAACCATCTCTATTCCATTGACTTTACCACCGTTTCCCATTGAGATACTATCGCAAACCAGACACTTCAAGGACGGAAACTCATTCCCCGAAAAGAAACTTACAATCCCGTTCGGCCGCCGGTCTCGTCCAATCCTGCGGGATCATTTGCCATTGGTTTAAAGGTTGTGGGCTAAGTACACCCTTTTCCTTTATATATTGAATCATATAATAACGGAGGTCTTTATCGGTCGAATGAATGATACGACTCTTTAACTCGTCTTGGGGAATGCCGGCCCCTTTCGTCAATAACTCACCTCCTCCATTACCTCGGTAAGAGTTAAGAGCTACTTTATACGTTTTATTCTCGTCGAAAGGCTTACCATCCGCCATTTTCAAGATCGTGATCTTCTCGCCCTTGGGTTTCGTTACATCCACGGTGTAAATGATACCAGCTGCGGAGTCAAAGTTAAAACTGAAGTTGACGAATGAGACATAATTCTCCTGTCCTTTCTTTCTCTCTTTCAATAATAAGACATGATCGTCCGGAGATTTCATCCGGTTGGTCCACATAGCGTATGATTCCTCCAAGAAACCTTTGATCTCGGCTCCCGTCAAATTCATCGTATAAAGCATATTCTCATATTTGTAAAGACTGAACATATCGCTGATCGTGATATCCCCTTTATCTATTTTTGCGTCAAAGGATAACGGGGCGGCAAAAGAGACGTCCGCACCAGTCAACTCCAATTGTAAAGAGTGAATAAAATCAATAAAAGCGGATGGCCCAAAGTAAGCGGGACGGGTCGCGATACTCTCCGTAAAAGTTCCCACCTTCTCGGAGACAAAATCATTCACCGCTTTGTATTGCGGAGCGAATTTCTCCATAAACTCCTCGCTAGGCTCCAACTTATCCACATCCATCAAAACACCCGATACTTGTTTATCCAAAACCTTTCCATGCTCCATCTTTAACACGACATCAACGGAACCGACTACACGCCCATTACTTGCCGGATTTATCAATAACACGGAATCTCCCTCGATATTCGCCACCTTACCACAATACCGGCGATGATCATGCCCCATCATAACCACATCGAAGCCCGGAATGTGCTGGGCAACCTCCATCGACGCATCCTCACGGTACTGGCCGGACATGGTACGAGCCTCATTTCCCGCATGAAAGATACCTACCACAACATCCGGTTTCTCCTTCTCCTGAATGATCTTCATCCATTTACGGGCCGTCTCTTCCATATCGGCGAAATAAAGACCTTGCCACAGAGTCTCCGGTAACCATACAGGAATAGCCGGAGTAATCATCCCCAGTACAACGATCTTCACACCATCACGCTCAAATACCTCATAGGGCTTTAAATAGTTCTCCCGGTCGGAGGTACGGATAATATTGGCACCCAAGATAGGGAAATCACATTGTTTGATCCAACGATCGAAAACGGCATGGCCAGCCTCTACATCATGGTTACCCATATTTCCCGCATTGTACCCCATATAATTCATCATGGCGGAAGCTATATGCGTAGAGACCGTATCCATGAAATTGTAATAATACGCCGAAGGTTGTCCTTGCAAGATATCGCCATTATCCAATAGCAAAAGGTTATCGCCATACGCCCGGCGTTCTTCTTGCACGAACGAATATACCCGTGCCAGACTTCCTCCCCACTCCCGCTGCTCGATAAAATTATACGGGAAGAAGTTTCCATGGATATCACTGGTTTCCACTAATTTCAACTTTACTTCCTTCGTTGTCGCCGACAGACCGAGAGCGACCAGCAGCAATAAGGCAATTGAATAAACTCGTCTCATATCAGGATTTTAGATAGATTAATGACGCGAAGATAACGAAATAACCTGTTCGCCCGGTTTCAACGGGATTTCTTTTCCATCCCAGATAAATATACCCGTAGTACCTTCCGGCAAGACCAGACGGGCGGTTCCCTCACCTCTCTCATCCAATTTATAAGCGGCGGTCACGCTTCCAAGCGGATGTGAGATCGTACCGGAAACCTCCTTCAGTTTTCCCAAAGACGGAGCGATCCGTATCTTCCTAAATCCGGGAGCATCGCTATCTATCCCCAACAAGATCCGGTAAAACTCGATATTCGGACTGGCTCCCCAAGCATGGCAATCAGAACGGGATGGCTCCGGCATCTCTGCCCATGTGGTCAATCCCAACGCCATCTGATCCCGCCATATTTGTAAGTTATCCAAGAACTGATCCCCTAAACCGGAAACTTTCAACGCTTGATTCAAGTAATAACGGAAATAGATCGTACACTGGATCAAGCTCGTATCCGCCAAGGTTTGGTTCATCACCTTTACGGCCTCCTCCCCTTTCGTAACCCCAGTCAAGATCGCCAAGGCGTTCACATGCTGGGAATAGCCACGATGATCCTGCGTATCGGCGAATAGATTACGGGCAGCGTCCCAATATTTCGGGCGGATCGTCTTACGCATCTCGGTAGCGATCTTCCGGTAATGATCCGCCATGGCAGGGAGGCCGATCGCTTGTTCCATCTCCGCCGCAAACTCCAAGGTCATTATATACATCAAATCTTGGAGCGCCGAGTTTCCCTCTTTCTCCCGTATCGGCTCGCCATAATCAAAACCGGCCGCCCAATCCACGAAGAACCAATGAGGAACGTACGACAAACTATAATCCGGCTTCAACCATTGCTCGTACCACGACAAAACCTGACGGTAAGCGGGAAGCAAGGTCTTCATGTATGCCTCATCCCCACGGTACATCCAATAATCGTGCCCCATACAAATCCACCAGAGAGAGAACGAGGATATAAACTGATGTACGCTAGACGGATATCGGCTCATCGTAATCCCTTCCGCCACCATGGACTGCCGTCCTTGCTCTATGGCATTCTTCACCATATAAGGGTCTGATGTATTATACATGGAAATCATTGCCTGTATGCGTGTATCCCCGAAATATTGCAGTTGCTCGTAATACGGGCAGTCCATATACGTCTCATTGGCGCACAGACGGGCGGTACGCCATCCTATCTCGAGCATACGGCCCAGCTCCTCATGTCCCGGAGCGGAGAAAGCGGTCTCGTTACGGAAAGGATAGGCGGAGAAAGTCCCATACATATCCTCGATCACCAAAGGCTCGGAAGCCGTCTTCACTTTCAACTCCACATATCTCCATGTACGCCACCACAGGGAGGTGAAGAGACGATTATCTCCCCCATCAGCCAGTATCTTATCCCCGTACCCGATAAACTGCTTATCCGTTAACTCGTCCCGATGTCCCTTGCCATTCAACGCATACGATTTAGTGGTCGATTCCTCTTCTTGCTTATAGAGGGCTTCCGAATAACCGATATGGATCTCGGCCTCCTTTCCTTTGCTGAAGGCTAAGGAGAAATAACCCGTCGTCAAGTAATCATTATCCAGAAGCAAGCGGACCTCCGTATTCGCCGGGATCGTCAAAGCTTTTGGCCAGTAAGGAAATCCTTGCGGGCATTCGATCCCTTCCGACCGGCGGAGCTTGGCCAGACGCTCGATCCGGCTGTCCATCGGAGGTATCGGGCTAGGAACCAGCAACCGTCCCGGGTAATCTCTCGATCCTTTTGTGGCACCCTCCATGCCCCGTACGGCCTTCTCCCATTTCCTGTCGTCGTAATCCGGTTGTTCCCAGCCCCAAGGATAAGCGGAGGCTTCCAGTTCCTCACCCGGGCCAGCCACGTAATACCCCAATACCTGCCATTCGGTCCAAGGAGCATACGCCTTATTACGCAGGCAGACCCAAGTGGTATCCGTATTTACCACCGCCTCATGCCCCGTATTGCCTTGCAGGATAAAACCCGTCTGATCGTAACTGATCTGGGCGACAGGTTTCCGCTCGGCATAATTCCAGACAACGGAGGCCAGCGTATTCTTCCCTTTCCTCAGATAAGGAGCCAGATCCACCGTCTCGAAACTCCAGTTATAGATATCCCCACGGGCCGGGCCCAAGGATACCAATTTCCCGTTTACATATAATTTATACCGGTTATCGGCGGAAACATGGACGATAAACCGGGAAGGAACCACCTCCAGATCGAACGATTTACGAAAATGATAGACCCCATATACATTCGGGGCCTCACCCGGGTAGGAGATCCAACGGGCTTTCCATCGTCCCTCGAAAAGAGAAGGATCGATCTTCTCCTGATTATACCCTTTCAGGCTAATCTGGGAGGAAAGGGAGAAGGCTTGAAACACAAAAAGCAAAAGGAATAAATAGGTTTTCATACAAACACGGTATTATTTGAGATTAACGATCCGAACAAAGGTACAAAAAAAGAGAAAGCGCCAAAAGAACTTTTGCCTTTTGACGCTTTCCCTCACCATATACCGGATGCCCGGTCCTCCATTAGAAGAATATCTCCGGCTCCCTGCGTGCGCTAAAGTTCTTATGGAGCATCGCCGTGTAAGGAGTATCGAAAGTACGTGCGCCCTCGGGACACTCTTTCACGCAGGCGCAACATTTGATACATAGGTTCGGGTCGCTATACATACCCTCGTCTGCCAAGGATATCGCATGTGTAGGACACACATCCACGCAATACTCACATTGCGTACATAAATCATTATCCGTAACAGGAGCTTGAGGAGTGGAAGGGCCTTTCACCCGATACGGGAAATTACCTTTCACCTCCAAGGCGGACAAGCATTCCACGCAGGAAACCTTCTCCAGCTCCTCGATAATCTTTTTCCCGAATTCCGTAGCCTGATTAAGATCCGACTCGTCCGGACGCCCCTCGGCAATGGGCATCCCCTTGCGGCTGAAAGAATGCTCGCCGATAAACGCTCCGGCAGCCACAGGTACGAACCCCTGCTCCGACACTAAATCACAGAGCTCTTTCAAGGCATCCTCATAATCCCGGTTCCCATACAGTACCACGGGGACTACTGGCGCATGGTGGGCAGAACGAAACATGCGAAAACGTTCCATGGCAGTCTCCGCCACACGGCCACCGTATACAGGAGCGGCTATAATCGTCAGCTCATCATCAATATACTCTTCCATATCCAGACTCTCACAAGTGACATCCGACTCGGACATCGAAGTGGCACCCATTCCTTCCGCTATCGCGTAAACGATCTTGGCGGACGTGTGTGTCGGAGAAAAATAAATTAAATGTATGTTACTATATTTCATGATTCTTATTTTAACGCACCCTCTATTTTAGTCATTAACTCAGCAAATTCCTCATCGGTATAGCCTTTGCTCGTATAAATGATCTTCCCGTCTTTTCCGACCAAATAGCCACGAGGGATCAAGTTCTTGGCGAAAGCGCCGAAAATAGCCCGGTCCTTATCGGGATACAAAGGAAAATCGAAGCCTTTTTTCTCGTTATATTTCTGTAGATCGGCATCGGAATGCTCACGCCCGATCACCAAGAGAACGAAGTCCTTGTTGTTCTTGTATTTCGGCCAGAGGGTTTGTTGGACAGCGGCCAATTCTTTTTGGCAGGGAGGACACCAAGTGGCGAAGAAATTCACGAGGATCACTTTTCCCTTTAACGAAGCGGACTGCAACTTACTCCCGTTGTCGGAAACAATCGTAAATGACGGCATGGTATCACCGACCTTCACGATATCGGAATTATCCTCCTGAGCTTTGCCTACGAAAGCCAATAACGCTAGTAAACTAGCCAATAAATACTTCTTCATAACCTTAATCATTTCTCGTTTAGGATTCAGCGACAAAGATACATTAAAATTCTCATCAAACCGCATAATTCTAAGGCTTACGAAAGTTCTACGATGCCGTACCTACCCCTCGACAGTGCCTACGGAGTTTTTTTGATGCCGTACCTACCCCTCGACAGCTCTTCTAAAAGTTCTAGGGGGTTAGATGTTAAAAAAAACGTACGTGAAACCCGGAGATGTCACGTACGCTGATACCATGCAAACCCGGAGAAAGATTTACCGCAAACTTTGCGCTAAGTCATAACCGGCTTTCAATGCCTTTAGGTTCATATTAACTATATCCTCGCCCTTACGACCGAATATCTGACGGATTCCCGCCTCGATCTTATCATACTCGATCCCGATAAATGGGGTAGCTGCACCCAACATCACGATATTGGCGGCACGGACAGAACCCGCTTCCTTGGCGATCTCCTCCACGTCCAATACGACCTTGTGAGGGAGCTTGTCCAACTCGGCGTTCACTTTCTCGATCTCCGGATAGTTCGGGATGTTCACGAACGGACGGGAGTTCGTCACCAGCCAACCCTCTTTCTTCAGGTAAGGCAGATAACGCAAGCTCTCCATCGGTTCCAAGGAGATGATCAAATCGGCGTAGCCCTTCGGGATCAAGTCCGAGGCGATCGGCTCGTCGGAAAGACGCAGGTTAGACTGCACGTCTCCACCCCGTTGACTCATACCGTGTACTTCCGCTTGCTTCATATACAGACCTTCTTTTAAGGCGGCTTCTCCAATAACGGCGGCGATAGAAAGGATACCCTGTCCTCCTACACCTGATAGTATAATATCTGTTTTCATTTCTTGCTTGCTTTTTTCTTTCTGGTTAATGTCTGGATACACTCACGGCGGGGGATCAATACGGATACGCCCTTGTACTCGATTTCCTCACGGATGATAGACTTCATCTCCTCGAAGTTCTTTTTTAAAGGAACCATCACACGGATGTGAGCCGGATCCACACCGATACCGGCGCAGATAGACTCCAGACGTCCTGTTCCGGCGGAATCCTGCCCTCCGGTCATGGCCGTTGTCTCATTATCGGAGATAACGATGGTGATATTCGTGTTCTCGTTCACGCAATCCAGCAAACCAGTCATACCGGAATGGGTAAACGTAGAATCGCCGATCACGGAGATAGCCGGGAATACACCCGCGTCGGAAGCGCCCTTCGCCATCGTGATGGAGGCGCCCATATCGATACAAGAATCGATCGCCCGGAAAGGAGGCAAAGCTCCCAAGGTATAACAGCCGATATCGCCAAACACCTTAGCCGTACCGTTATACTCGGCGATCACCTCGTTCAAGGCCTCATACATATCCCGGTGTCCACAACCTTGGCACAAGGCGGGCGGACGTTGCTCAACCACCTCGGGGATCGCGTAATAGCTCTGGATCTCCTTACCCAAGGCTTTGCCTACCGCGTCTGGCGTAAGCTCGCCGTCACGCTGAAGCGTACCGTCCAGACGGCCATGAACCGTCACGCCTTTCGCCAAGAAACCTTTTAATTGCTCTTCAACGACCGGATATCCCTCTTCCAACACCAAGATCTCCTTACACTCGCCAACGATCTTCTCCACTTGCTTTCTCGGAAGCGGATACTGGGAGATCTTCAATACGGGATGCTCGAAACCGTCCGGATAATTCTCGGAAAGATAATTGAAAGCGATACCCGTCGTGATGATACCCAAGTCTTTATTTGGGGCATCGAAATACTTATTATACGCGGAATTCTCGGAAGCTTCCGTGAAAGCCTCTTGAGACGCCAGCAAACTCTTGAAACGTTTACGAGCCAATGCCGGGAGTAAGATAAAACGTTGACGACCGTCTTCCGGACAATTCATCCGGTTCTCCGGCTTCAACGGGCTGGTTACGACACCGGCACGAGAATGCGCCATACGGGTCGTTACACGCAGCAAGATAGGATACCCTAATTTCTCGGATAACTCGAATCCATGATATACCATATCATAAGCCTCTTGCTGGCTGGATGGCTCAAACATCGGGATCATGGCGAAATTGCCATAAATACGGTTGTCTTGCTCATTCTGGGAAGAGTGCATGGATGGGTCGTCGGCCGTAAGGATGATCATACCTCCGTTGATACCGCTCATAGCGGCGTTCATAAAGCAATCGGCGGCTACATTCAAACCCACGTGCTTCATGCAGCAAAGCGCACGTTTACCGGCATAGCACATACCCAAAGCGGCTTCCATGGCGGTTTTCTCATTCGCGCTCCAGCGACAATGGATACCTCTTTCCTTCGTTACCGGAGAACCTTGGATATATTCTGTGATTTCAGTAGAAGGGGTTCCCGGGTATGCGTATACCCCGGAGATTCCAGCGTCTATAGCGGCTTGCGCTATGGCCTCGTCCCCCAAAAATAAATGTTTTTCCATGTGTATCTGTTTTCTTAATATTGACTATTCACACTATTTAGCCGCCAAAGGTAATGAAAAATGTTCAATTTAGAATGAGAGACTTATGATTTATACTAGATCCATTACCGTATCCGGCGCCTATTCAACTCCGCCCGATACCGGTTGGCATTACGGTTATGCTCCGCCAACGTCACGGCGAAATTATGCCGTCCCGAGAAATCCTCCTTAGCGCACATGTATAAGTATTTATGTTTCGTATGATTCAATACGCTATTCAAGCCCTTGATAGTAGGAATCCGTAGAGGACCGGGAGGCAGGCCCGCATATTTATAGGTATTATAGGGAGAATCTATTTCCAAATGCTCAAATAAGATACGTTGCAAAGAAAAATCCCCCACCGCGAACTTTACGGTAGGGTCTGCCTGTAAAGGAATACCAGCATGAAGGCGGTTGATATAAAGGCCCGCCACGATTGGATATTCGTCCGATGCCGCCGTCTCCTCTTCTACGATAGAAGCCAAGATAGATACCTCGACTGGAGTAAGCCCGATCTCCTCTGCCTTTTTCAATCGTTCCGGTGTCCAGAAAGCGTCATATTCACGCTTCATGCGACGTATAAATTTATCCGCAGATATATTCCAATAAATCTCATAGGTATTAGGAATGAAGAGGGCATTGATCGTTTCCGGGGTAAAACCTAAAGAGTCGCAATACACAGAATCATTCAATAGACGCAGGAGATTTTCCTTCCCGAACATCAATTGATCACTTATACGTTCCGCCAAATCTTCCTTGAAACGGATATTATTAAAAGTAACCCGGGCCGCTACTTGATGTCCTCTCCGCAAGTCATTCAATAAGGTTAAATTACTCATGCCGGGCTTCACGGCGTATCGACCGGTACGCATGGACGCAGGATACTTCAACAATCCACTCAATTGCTTAAAGCTACCGATACGGAGACAGTTCGCCGAATCCCTCAACTGCCAGCAAAGATCATCAAAATCCTTTTTATCATCTATATAGACATAGACCGTCTTATCCGGCTTAAAATTCGGAGCCCAAGCCAAACGGTACACCCAAAAGCCTCCACCGCCTATCAAAACAACGAGAATCGCTATCAAGGCGATAATTATCGGACGCCTCGATAAAATTTGTTTGTTCAAATCCATGAATAATCTATTGAATATCAGAATAAGGCACAAAAGTAGTATCTTTTTTCGAAAAAAATGATGTGCAAAGCCTTGTTTATTTAAAATTATAGTTCTACCTTTGCATCGCAATTCTAAGGAAGAAGCACAGAACACACAAGGAAGTGTGGGTGAGTGGCTGAAACCACCAGTTTGCTAAACTGACGTACTCGTAAGGGTACCGGGGGTTCGAATCCCCCCGCTTCCGCAAAGAGCCAACTAATAAATCTATTAGTTGGTTTTTTTGTTTTTAAGCCAACCGAATTAAAGTGTTTCATATATTTGTCATATTTGAACTTATCGTAAGTCGATCTGTTATTAAAAGGAGATAATTAAATATATACATTATGACAATTGCTTTTATCCGAACATATAATAATAAGCAAAACTCCGAGATCCAAGAAGCTGTGATCCGGGAATTTGCCGAATCTCAGAAGATAGAGATCGGGAAGTGGGCTAAAGAGGTGGGAAATAGTCCTCGTGCGAACCGCAGACTGGAAAGTATTGTCAAATCTTTAAGTCCCGGGGATGAGATACTTGTGTCCGATATATCCCGTGTGAGCCGTAAGATGATCGAGATCATCCATATCATTTTGCTTTGTATAGAGCGAAAGGTAACGCTTCGTAGCGTAAGCGACGGATATGTGTTCGAGGATAATATCGACAGTAAGACTTTGGCCTTTACCTTCGGTCTGGTCTCCGAGATCGAGCGAAAGCTGGTCTCTATCCGTACGAAGGAAGCCCTTGCCTTGATCAGAAGTAAAGGTGTGGTGCTGGGCCGTCCGAAAGGTAGTCAACAAATGGGACGCTTGGAGCCTTATAAGGAACAAATCGAGAAAGACTTGAAAGATCCGAGCTTGACTTACGCCCAGATAGCGGAGAAATACAATGTATCGCTAAGTAGCTTCAAACGCTTTCTGAAAGAGTATCTTCCCGATAAGAAAAAGAAGAAGAAGAAATAATGATTCAATGTGCCAATATGCCAATGAAATACCAGAAGGGATAATTCAGATATTAGCATATTCGCATATTGGCACATTGAATCATTATTATTTCTCTATACGGATACGGGCGTCTACAGCGAACAAGCCTCTATCCGTAGCCACCAACGGATTTATATCCATTTCCTTTATCTCGCTGGCAAAACGCAATAAGGTAGAGAGGCGAACGATAATGTCCGCATATTGTTGCTCGTCGATGCCCTTTTGCCCACGCGTACCTTTAATGATCGGATACCCTCTCAAAGAACGAATCATTGAATAAGTCTCATCATATGATAACGGTGCCAAACCATAAGACACATCCTTCAATACCTCCACGAAGATTCCACCCAACCCGCAAAGTACCACATGGCCGAAACGATCCTCATATTTAGCTCCCAAGAATAATTCCTGTCCTTTCAACATCGGTTGTACCATGATGCCCGTAACACCCGGCAGACGCATCATACGTTCATACTCGAACAATAAATGCTCTTCTCCACGGATATTCAAGGCCACACCACCGATATCGCTCTTATGCACAGGCCCCACAACCTTGGCTACCACCGGATATTTCACCCTCTTGGCAAAAGCCAGCAACGCATCCCTATCATCCGAAGCATATTCCTCCACTAACGGGATATTAGCGGCACGCAACAATGTACGCACTTCCTCCGGATTTAAATAACCGCTACCCGGCAACCGGTCTATGATACGACGAACTTCCGGTACATCCACGCCATATAGCTGGATATCCGTGCTCATCGGTTTCGGCGTATTGATCACCCGTGAAAGGGCGGTACCCAATGTCACCTCGTCCGAGAAGTTCACATGGCCTTTCTTGACAAAGCTCTTCACCTCCGGTCCGGCCGTTACGATAGACGGTAATATCGGGAAGATCGGCTTCTTGCACTCTTCCATCTTTTTATGAAGTACCTCGTAGGTATCATAAAGTTTTACCAAACCGGGACTACCGAAGATGACCATCATCAAATCCACATTATCGAAACGATTCTCACAGAAATCGATGGCTGTAGCCAGATGTTCCGGTGTCCCCGTACCGATAATATCAATCGGATTACCGACAGCGGCACCCGGATACAGTTTGGATTTCAACTCATCAGCGATAGGGCCTTCCAAACTAGGAACATTCAAACGCCCCTTGGATAAAGCGTCCGCCAGCATTACCGCAGGCCCTCCGGCATGTGTCACGATCGCACAATTCTTCCCTTTCACGTCTTTCAAGGTAAAGATACTCGCCACGGTAGTCAATTCCTCACGGCTAAAACAACGCACGATACCCGCCTTACGGAACAAAGCCTCCACGGCAGAGTCCGAACTAGCGATAGCGCCCGTATGCGAAGAGGCAGCTCGCTTTCCCGACTCCGTACTTCCCGCCTTGATAGCGGCGATCTTGCATCCCTTACGTATCAAGGAAGACGCATGATACAACAATTTATCCGGTTGCTTGATTTGCTCGATATACAACATCTTGATCTTGGAATCCAATACCGGATCAAAGTTCCGATCCATATATTCAAGGATATCCTCTACTCCATTCTGCTTGGAGTTCCCAACCGACCAAACAGAAGAGAAACGCAGCCCTTTTGTCAGCGCCGACTCGATAATGAACAAGGCCGTACCGCCGGAGCTAGAGATGAAATCCACGCCATCGGGATGGAATTCCGGTATCGGTTGCGTAAACACGCCATGATAATTCATATTCATCAACCCGATACAGTTCGGGCCGATCAAGGAGGCTCCCGCCTCATTCACGACATCCAGCATCTGTTGCTCCAAGATACCGCCCTCGTGTGTCTCCTCGCCGAAGCCGGCCGAGATCACGATAAAAGCTTTTACCCCCTTTTGCCGGGCCAGCACTTCCATCACCTCGGGGCACGATTTACTCGGAATCGAGATGATCGCCAACTCCGTCTCCGGGATATCATGTACAGAAGGATAAGACTTGACGCCTTGCACATCTGTCTCCTTGGCGTTTACCACACATAATTCTCCTTTATATTTTCCATCCAACAGGTTTCGCACGATACGACCGCCCGGTTTATGTACGTTGTTGGAACCTCCCACCACTACGATGCTTTGAGGATTAATCAATTCTCGGTTAATCATAACATTTTGATTAGTTAGATTCAATGAATGGGAGCAAATATAGTTTTTTTCTCCATTTATTCATTAAAACCCGGGATATTTATTTACACTTTGCACTCTCTGTCTGCAACCAGTCACACCATGCATCCATCCCGTCTCCTTTCGTGGCGGACACCTCGAATATCTGGAGATGGTGATTTACCTTCAAGGCGTTTTCCCGAAGCACTTCCACTTTTGTATTCAGATAAGGAGCCAGATCAATCTTGTTGATTACGCAGATATCTGCCTCCTGAAAGATATGTGGGTATTTCAACGGTTTATCATCTCCCTCCGTCGTACTCACGATAACGACTTTCTTGGACTCTCCGAGATCGAACATGGCCGGACAGACCAGATTGCCGACATTCTCTATAAAAAGGATCGCTCCCTCCTTCGGATTCAGATGCTTAACGGCATGATTGACCATGTCGGCTTCCAAATGACAGCCGGTACCGGTATTTACCTGAAACACGGGAATCTCCAACGCCGCTATACGGTCGGCATCGTTTGAGGTTTGTTGATCGCCTTCTATCACATAGATCGGTCGCTTCGCTTTCAAACGGCGGATCGTCTCTTCCAGCAAGGTTGTCTTACCGGATCCGGGCGAACTCATCAAGTTCAGGCAGAACAGGTTCTTAGCCTCGAAATATCCCCGGTTTCGCTCCGCCAATAAGTTGTTACGTTGAAGTATATCTTGTTCCAGATTAATTACGATCCCTTCATCAGGATGGTGATGATGTTCATGGCCATGAGAATGCTCATGCGTATGATCGTGATGGTGATGATGCTCTCCGCATCCGCAAGTTCCGCACATAGTATTTAAGTTTTTATTTCATTAATATATCATTCCTTTTTAATAACAATCGACTTCACCCGAAGTTCCTTCCCTTTAAGGATTTTAACTAAATAGGAGCCACAATGGGGACAAGGGGAAAACAAGGCGTTCATTGGGAAAATGGTCTCACAGTCGCTACACTGTCCTTCCCCCTCAATATAATGACGGATAATCCGGGCCTTTTCCAGCTTGCTACCTTTTATGGCGCTATCCAATGCGAACTCTAAGGTTTGGATCTCTACGCCGGACAAATGTCCTATCTCTAACTCCAACTCTTCGACCACCGAGGCTCCCCGGTTATCCGCTTGTTCCTCGACCAGCTCCACGATACTACGGGCGATAGACAACTCATGCATATCTGATCTCTTTTAAAAGGGAGTCACCGAGGCGATCGTTAATTGCCCCACGGCTATCCCCCCATCGTTACAAGGTATACGAGACGGAATATAGACGGGGACCCCAGCCATGATGAACTGTCTCCTCATCGACTCCGTCAATAATTTATTCTGGAAACATCCTCCCGAGATAACCACTTGTGTCGCTTTCGTCCGTTTAATCAACAAGCGGGCTTTCTGCACAAACAAGGAAGCCAATGTCGTATGGAAACGGGCGGATATCAAGCTCACCGGGACCTCGTTCGTCTTATCATGCAATAATGCCTCAAACAAAGAATAAAAAGAGATTTCCTCTCCCTCCGCCGAGACTGGATACGCATAAGCGTTCCTCTCTCCCATCGCCGCCTGCTCCAATAAGACCGGAGCCTCCGCTTGGTGGCTGGAGACATCGCAAATCCCCAATAAAGAAGCTACCGCATCAAACAGCCGGCCAGCGCTGGATGTATAGGGTGTATTCACACCTTTCTCCATCATTCGTTCAAGCATAGCGATCCTTTCCGTGCCTATGCGTTCCACGAAATCGGCCGGATAAGGAATACCCGACGGTTCGTCCTTGAAATAATGCCACAAATAGGCGACAACCATTCGCCATGGCTCCTCAGCCGCCTTGTCGCCTCCCGGTAACGGGACATACTCAAAATGGGAAAGGCGACGGTATTTCGCTCGGTCACAAAGGAAGAACTCGCCTCCCCAAACCTTACCATCATCACCCAGACCTGTCCCATCCATCACGATAGCGAGAACCGGCTCATTCAATCCATGCTCCAACATACAAGCAGCGGCATGAGCATGATGATGTTGTACCTTTAATAAAGGTAAGGAAAGAGATTTCGAGATACGTTCCGCCTCTTGGCTGGAAAGATAATCCGGATGCAGGTCACAAACCAATCGCTGGGGATTGAAACGAAACAAATGACGAAACTGCTCCATAGATTCCGTATAGAACCGGAAAGTCTCCCAGTTCTTTAAGTCGCCAATATATTGACTTTGCAGGATCGTCTCTCCTTTCCCCAAAGCGAACATGTTCACTTTCTCCGCACCGAAAGCCATGATCCCCTCCACATTTGTATCCGTGAAAAAGGGTTCCGGCACATAGCCTCGGGAACGACGGATCAAGCAGGGTTGTCCTCCGCAGACCTGCAACACAGAATCATCTACCCGGTTATGGATCGGGCGATTATGATGCAAGAGGACCGCTACCTTTCCCGCTAATTGCGCCTCCGCATCCTCCGGGGTGATCGCTATCGGCAAATCGCTTAGATTCCCGCTGGTCATTACCAACGCAGGTATCCCTGTACGAGCAAACCAATCGTAATGAATCGGCATATAAGACAACATACATCCTAGCGTATGCATGCCCGGATTGATTCCGGAAGCTAACCGGCTCCGTTGCCTCAGCAGTACGATCGGACGGCGCCAAGAAACTAAGCATCGCTCCTCCATCGGCTCCGTTACCGTATAGACTTGCAGATGTTCCAGATCACGGAACATAACAGCGAATGGTTTGGTATCCCGCTGCTTTATCTCTCGCAGACGGGCAACCGCTCTCTCATTCGAGGCATCACAAATCAAATGATAGCCTCCGATTCCTTTAGCCGCAATAACCTCTCCACCAAGCAATAAGCGAGAGGTAAGTTTCAATAAGGTCTCATAATCGATATAAGTCTCCTCGTTATAAGTCGCGTAATAGGTCGGGCCACAATGATTGCAAGCGACAGGTTGGGCATGGAAACGGCGATCGATAACATTCGTATATTCTTTCTCACAATCGGGACACATAAGGAAACCGCCCATCGTTGTCTGCGAACGGTCGTAAGGAAGGTCCCGGATAATAGAGAAGCGAGGGCCACAATGCGTACAATTAATAAAAGGATATCCGATTCGATGGGGTTGAGTAGTCCGGTCTCGCATACAATCCGCACAAACAGCGATATCCGGGGAGACCTGCGTGACCTCATCCGATTCTGAATGGCTAGGCGTAATCGTAAAATCGTAAAAATCATCTTCATCCATTTCCGTAGATGTATAGGAGATCCGATGGATATAAGCGACACGAGGATGCTCGGTCCGTATACGACTTATCAGCAAATCCCGATCATCCGGAGTAGCGGCAACCAAGATACGTACTCCATTATTCATATTCTCCACACAACCTTTCATCCCCAGATCTTTAGCGATCCGGTAGATAAAAGGGCGAAAACCAACCCCTTGAACCAAGCCTTGAATAATCAACGCATATACTTTATTCTTCGCCATAGCACAAATATAGGAATAAATGTCTAATCAGACACGAATCGACTATCGTATTTACTAAAGAGATATTATCTATCATCTTATAAATAATATTTATCAATTTTATCTTTCCCACTTAAACATATTAAGTATCTTTGAGGTTATTAAATAAATTGAAACGATATGTGTTTAGCGGTACCCGGAAAGATTATCTCAATCGATCGAAGCATCCCCGAAATGACCATGGCTAAAGTTGATTTCGGAGGCATCCTAAAGAATATATGTATTGAATGGGTGGATGTGAAACAGGGGGATTATATCCTCGCTCACGCAGGGATCGCTATATCTGTTGTAGATGAGAAAGAAGCGGAGGAAACACTGAAAGACCTTAAAGAATTACAAAAGTGCGTTTCGTAGACGAATATAGAAGCAACGAGAAGGTACAAACTCTTCTGGAGGCCATCCGCAAAAAGGTGACACGACCTTGGTATATCATGGAGATTTGTGGCGGGCAAACACATGCTATCGCCCGTTATCGGCTGGAAGAGATGTTGCCGCCGGATCTTCAACTGCTCCATGGGCCGGGCTGCCCGGTCTGTGTAACACCGGTCGAGACAATCGACTACGCCTTGAAGTTGGCGACACAGCCGAATGTGATCTTAGCCTCTTTCGGGGATATGATGCGAGTTCCGGGAAGTAAGGAGGATTTATTGAGCGTAAAAGCGAGAGGAGCGGATATCCGTATGCTATATACGCCCTTGGATGCCCTATCACTGGCCGAGGAGAACCCGGATAAGGAAATCGTATTCTTCGCGATTGGTTTTGAGACAACCGCACCTGTCCACCTCATGGCTTTGAAAGAGGCCATACGCCGAGGACTTCCGAACTTTTCCATATTGACTTCCCTATTCACGGTACCACCCGCTATCGAGGCTATCTTATCCGATCCGGAAAGTAAAGTAGACGGTTTCCTGACAGCCGGACATGTCTGCGCCATCACAGGCAACAGGGCCTATCACCGATTAACCGCCCGATATAAAATCCCGATGGTCGTCACCGGATTCGAGCCGGTAGATCTATTATATGGTATCTACCGCTGTGTCTCCCAGTTGGAAGCCGGAAGTTATGAGGTAGAGAACGCTTACAAACGGGCCGTCCCCGAACAAGGGAATGCCGCCGCCCGCCAACTTATGGACGAGATGCTGGAACCTTGCGACCAAGACTGGCGGGGCATCGGAATCATCCCCTCCAGCGGGCTTCAACTTCGGTCCGAATATAAAAGATATTCCTCCCGAATGAGATTTCAATTGTGTCCGGAAGAAAACCAGATCGCATCCGAATGCATCGCCGGTCTGATTATGAGAGGTTTGAGACAACCCTCGGACTGTCCCCATTTCGGGAAGGCCTGCCATCCCACCCATCCGCTGGGAGCCCCGATGGTCTCCTCGGAAGGGGTTTGTGCCGCTTATTATAGATATAAATAGAAAGATATGAATATACACTTGAATTGCCCGATTCCTTTTACCGACTCAGACCGTGTGTTACTAGCGCACGGAGGGGGAGGACGCATGACACACCAACTGATCAGCCAAGTATTTTATCCGGCTTTCCGGAACCCATTATTGGAGCAGGATCATGACGGATGCGTGTTCCCTATGGAAGAAGGGCGACTGGCCTACTCTACCGACTCCTTCGTGGTAGACCCGATCTTTTTCCCCGGAGGAGATATCGGTGATCTGGCGATCAACGGGACCGTTAACGATTTGGCTTGTTGTGGTGCCCGTCCTTTGTATCTGACCGCCGGGTTTATACTGGAAGAGGGCTTGCCTCTAGCAGATCTTCAGCGTATCGTACAATCCATGAAACGTGCGGCGGAGCGTGCCGGCGTACAGATCGTAGCAGGAGACACAAAAGTGGTGGAACGGGGCAAATGCGATAAATTGTTTATCAACACTAGTGGGATCGGGATCGTCCCTCCGGGCATACGAATCGCCCCAGACCAAGCGACTCCCGGCGATGTCGTCATTTGTAGCGGCCCGATTGGTCTACATGGTATCACGATCCTTTCCGCACGGGAAAGCTTGGGATTCGAGACGGATCTAAAAAGTGATACCGCTTCGCTAAACATTCTGATTTCTGAGCTGTTACATACTATAGGAGAGGTACATGTCTTACGTGACCCCACCCGAGGTGGCGTAAGCGGAACCCTCAACGAGATCGCCCAAGACGCTGGTGTGGATATCCTGCTGGACGAAGACGCCCTGCCTATTCCGGAAGCGGTACGTGCCGCATCCGAGATGCTAGGATTAGACCCACTTTATATAGCGAACGAAGGATTGGTTCTTGTGATCCTGCCGGAAAGCCTTGCGGAACAAGCGTTACCCCTTATGAGACGTTTTGAGGAGGGCAGGCAAGCGACCGTTATCGGCCGTATCACCAAGCAAAGCGGAGAGCAAGCCCGGGTCAAGATGAAGACATTATACGGTAACTACCGGATCATCGATATGCTAAGCGGGGAGCAACTCCCCCGTATTTGTTAGAATACTTAATTGCTGAGATATGGAAAATAAAAGACCGTCCGTTTACGAAGAGTGCCGTCAGAAAGGCATCTCCCGCCGGGACTTCCTGAAGTTCTGTACCACCATGGCCGCCCTGATGGGATTGGAGGCTTCGGGAGTGGCACAGGTAGTAAATGCCTTGGAGACGAAACCCCGCCTTCCGATCATCTGGCTACACCTACAGGAATGTACCTGTTGTACCGAATCGTTTATCCGTGCCGCCCACCCGATCGTGGCTACCTTGTTGTTAGACAAGATTTCCCTAGACTATACCGAGACGCTGATGGCCGCCGCCGGCGAACAGGCCGAGGCCGCTAAGGAAGAGACCATGAAAAAATATTACGGCAATTATCTGCTGATGATCGAGGGATCGTTACCTACAAAAGACGAGGCTTATTGTTGCGTAGGCGGCAAGAGTGCCTTGCAGATCACCGAAGAGGCCGCCGCAGGAGCTAAAGCGATCATCGCTTGGGGCAACTGCGCTTCCGCCGGTTGCGTGCAAGCGGCGAACCCGAATCCTACCGGCGCTAAAGGTATCCATAAAGTCATCAAAGGTAAACCTATTATTAATGTACAAGGCTGTCCTCCGATCGCCGACGTGATGGCGGGTGTCATTATCTATATGTTGACCTTCGATCGTATGCCACAATTGGATGGATTGGGCCGTCCGAAGATGTTCTACTCCCGCCGGGTACATGATACGTGCTACCGCCGTGCGAATTTCGACGCCGGTTTGTTCGTGGAGAGCTTCGACGATGAGAACGCCAAGCATGGCTACTGCCTGTATAAAGTGGGATGCAAAGGTCCAAGCACCTATAACTCGTGCGGTATCATCAAATGGAACGAGGGCACCAGTTACCCAATCCAAAGCGGTCACCCCTGTTTAGGTTGCAGCGAGGAGAATTTCTGGGACAACAGCCCGTTCTATAAACGTATGCCCGATATACACGGATTCGGTATCGAGGCCACGGCGGATCAGATCGGTCTGGCTCTAGGAGCCGCTACCGCCGCCGGTATCGCCGTACATGCCGTAGCGACTAACATACGGAAAAAAGAGCTTATCGACAATGATGAGCCGGAAAGTAAATCTACGATCTAATAAAACACTACTATCATGTCAGAAAGAATTGTCATAGACCCCATTACCCGTATAGAAGGCCACCTGCGGGTAGAGGCTGAAATAGAAGGTGGCACTATCAAGAACGCCTATAGCTCGGGTACCATGGTGCGGGGCATCGAGAATATCGTAAAAGACCGGGATCCCCGGGATGTATGGGCTTTCGTAGGCCGTGTTTGCGGCGTATGTACTTCCATCCACTCGCTTGCCTCGGTACGGGCGGTCGAGAACGCACGGGGTATCGTGATCCCTCCCAACGCCAGTATGGTTCGTAATATCATGCAAGCCGTATTGTACATGCATGACCATACGGTGCATTTCTATCAATTGCATGCATTGGATTGGGTAGATGTGGTATCCGCCTTAAAAGCCGATCCGAAAGCCGCCGCTTTACTTGCCCAGCAACTTTCTCCATGGGCAAAGAATACCGAGGGGTATTTCACCGCCACTCAAGAACGACTAAAGAAGTTCGTTGCCAGCGGGCAGCTTGGTATATTCGCCAATGGGTATTGGGGACATCCGGACTATAAACTTACGCCGGAACAGAACCTTATCGCTACCGTCCATTATCTGGACGCATTGGAATGGCAGAAAGAGGTCGTCAAGGTACACGCTGTGTTCGGGGGCAAGAATCCGCATCCAAACTATATCGTAGGCGGTATGCCTTGCAGCATCGACTTAAATGAGGCCAATGCGATCAACGCAGATCGACTCGCTCTGGTAAAGCAGAAACTAGAGGAGGCGAAAACATTCATCAATCAAGTTTATATCCCAGATTTATTGATGATCGCCAACGTCTATAAAGACAAATGGAGTAAGATTGGCGGAGGAGTACGAAACTATTTGTCTTACGGAGACTACCCGGTGTTCGATCTCGGGGAAGTGGAAAGTTATAAGATCCCCAGAGGAATCGTCTTGGATCGTGACCTTAGCAAGGTACATCCCGTAGACGCTAACTCCCCGGAAGAAATCAAGGAGTACATTTATCATTCATGGTATAAATACACGCAAGGAGACAAAGCCGGTTTGCATCCCTACGAGGGAGAGACCCATCTGGAATATACTGGCCCTCGTCCCCCCTATAAGTTATTGGACGTAGAGGATAAATATAGTTGGATCAAGACGCCACGGTGGAAACAGGAACCAATGGAAGTGGGTCCGTTAGCTCGTTTGATCGTAGCCTACGCCGCAGGGAAGGAACCCCAAAAGAGTATCGTAGACGAGACTTTACGTCAGCTCGACTTGCCGGTAGATGCTTTATTCTCTACCCTAGGACGCACCGCTGCTCGTGGATTGGAATGTAGAATGGCAGCGGACTGGGCCCTTGAGTTTTTCAACCAATTGATCAAGAACCTCGAAAACGGGGATTCCCGGATGGCAAACAGTGCCGAATGGGAACGGGAGAACTGGCCCGATCATGAGCAAGGCGTAGGATTGGCCGAAGCTCCCCGTGGAGCATTAGCCCATTTTATCGTGATCGACAAGAACCGGGTAAAGAACTACCAGATGGTAGTGCCTACTACTTGGAACGCCTCACCGAGGGATGAGAACGGCGTATTGTCCGCCTACGAGTCCGCTTTGATCGGTACGCCGATATACGATCCGAAGCAACCCTTAGAGATTCTTCGGACGATCCACTCTTTCGATCCTTGTCTGGCTTGTGCCGTGCATCTGTATGACGAGGAAGGAAAATATGTGCACCAAGTTGATACATTCTAAAAAGCAATAGAGCCATGAAGAGTCGTAAGAAACGTTTAAGAGAAGTGTATGTATGGGAATTACCCGTACGTATCTATCATTGGGTGAATGCGCTCTGTATCGTCATACTCTGCGTGACAGGCTTTATCATCGCCGATCCTCCCGCGATCATGTCCGCTTCGGAGGCTTATTTCAGCTATTGGTTCGGCGTGGTTCGGTTTATCCATTTCGTAACAGCGTTCGTATTCTTCTTCAATTTCGTATTCCGGCTTTATTGGGGATTCGTCGGGAATCGTTATGCCAGATGGAATAACTTCATCCCTTTAAAGAAATCCCAATGGAAAGAGGTATTGGAGGTGATCAAGGTAGATATCTTGATGATTAAGAACAAACCGGTAGACAGTATCGGGCATAACGCCTTGGCTAGCTTAATTTATTTCGGAACTTTCTGGGCATTTTTGTTACAAAGTATCACAGGATTCGGCCTATACGCCAAGATGAGTCAGTCTTTCTTCCCGCAATTGTTCGCATGGACCATCCCGTTGATGGGCGGGGATTTGATGGCTCGCCAGATTCATCATTTCCTGATGTGGTTCTTCATCCTTTTCGCTATCGTTCATATTTATCTGGTATTTTATCATGACTATATCGAGCAACGTGGCGAGACTTCGTCCATCATCGGTGGCTGGAAGTTTATCGAGGAAGACATAGCGGACAAGGAAGAGGTAACCGAGACTGCCGAGACTATCACTAAGATCGCTAAAAAAGGATGAAAGTGGAGAAGGAAACATTAGTATTAGGAGTAGGCAATTTATTGCTGAAAGACGAAGGTGTAGGCATACACGTTATCAAGGCTTTAGAAAACGAGAAGCTCCCGGCTCACGTCCATTTGATGGACGGGGGCACGGGAGGACTTCATTTATTAAGTTGGCTGCAAGGATATGACCGTATCATCATGATCGACGCCACGCTGGATAATAACCCTCCGGGCACCGTCCGTCTGATCCAACCTCGTTACGCCACCGACTTTCCCCCGCTCATGAGCGCCCACGAGATCGGTCTAAAAGATATGATCGACGCCATGATCCTAACCGAAGATCTCCCAGAAACCCATCTCATTGTCATCTCCACCCTCAATATCAACGAGGTCGGAATGGATCTGACACCCGAGGTAAAGGCGGCGGTTCCGAAAGTGATCCGGATGATACAAGAGATTATTTCAATACATAATAGAGCATACCGGCAATAGCGGCCCCAGCTATCGGCCCTAAAACAGGTACCCAAGCATACTCCCAATGGCTGCTGCCTTTTCCCTTGATCGGCAAAATAAAGTGTATGAACCGGGGAGCTAAATCACGGGCAGGGTTAATCGCATAACCGGTAGTTCCACCTAAGGAAAGGCCGATTACCCAGACCGTAAACGCTACCGGAATGGCACCTACCGAACCTAAACCTATCGGCAAGGTACTATTGCTTTCGTAGGTTAGTTCTCCGTCCGTTATAAAAAATACGACAAACATCAAGGCGAACGTACCGATCATCTCACCTAAGAAATTAATTGGATAATCTTTGATAGCAGGACTCGTACAGAATACGCCTAATTCCGCATCCGGATCATCCGTAGCGTTGAAGTGATCCTTATAAACCAGCCAGACCAATAAAGCGCCCAAAGCGGCACCTATCATTTGCCCGGCTATATAAGTACATACATCACACCAAGGGAAAGTCCCTCCGATCGCCAAGCCGATCGATACCGCCGGATTCAAATGTGCGCCACTATAAGGGCCGGCTACCACAACACCGATAAATACGCCTAAAGCCCAAGCGGTCGTTATCGCTATCCAGCCCGCTCCATTGCCTTTTGTTTTCGACAAACAGACATTCGCTACAACTCCTCCTCCCATCAGGATCAAGAGCATAGTCCCTAATAATTCCGCTAAAAATGGAGACATAAGATAATAATTTAAGAATTTGTTAACTTGTTAATCTGCCTATAAGATGATTTTCATTATTCAGCCCAATTCTGAGAACGCCCCACCGCCTTATGCCATTCGTTCAATAATTTACGGGCAGTATCCTCTTTCATTTGTGGGTTAAAGACCTTATCCAAGCACCATTGTTCTTTCAGTTCATCGATATCCTTCCAATAGCCGATCGCCAAGCCCGCCAAATAAGCGGCTCCCAAAGCAGTCGTCTCCAATACATTCGGACGTACGACCGGACAGCGGCAGATATCGGACTGGAATTGCATCAAGAAGTTATTAGCGATAGCACCGCCATCTACCCGAATCTCTTTCGGCTTGGCGTGAATATCGTTTTCCATGGCCATCAATACATCATATACTTGATAGCAGATGCCCTCCAAAGCCGCACGGGTTAAATGAGCCGCCGTAGTTCCGCGGGTAATCCCGATAATAGCGCCACGTGCGTATTGATCCCAATACGGCGCACCCAAACCCGTTAACGCCGGCACAAAATAAACACCCCCATTATCACTGACGGATTTCGCCATTTGCTCCGTAATCGAGGCATTCGGAATCAAGCCGATCCCATCCCTCAACCATTGAACGACGGCACCTCCCACAAAGACACTACCTTCCAGCGCATAGGTCGTCTGATCCCCTAATTTCCACGCGATCGTTGTCAATAGGTTATTCTGGGAAAGAACGGGTTCCTTGCCGGTATTCAGGATCATAAAGCAGCCGGTTCCGTAGGTTGTCTTGATCATACCATCCTCTACGCAGAGCTGACCGAACAGAGCCGCCTGTTGGTCGCCGGCCATACCGGATACCGGGATGCCTTTCTTAAAAATAGGGGTTGATGTCTCGCAGTAAACCTCGCTACAGGCTTTCACTTGCGGTAACATCGAGGCAGGTATCGTAAACAAGTCCAATAACTCTTGGTCCCATCTCAAAGTACGGATATTGAAAAGCATGGTACGGGAAGCGTTCGTCACATCCGTAATGAATTGAGCGCCCCGGGTAAGTTTCCAAACCAGCCAAGTATCTACCGTACCGAAGCATAGCTCTCCCCGCTCCGCACGCTCCCGGATACCCTTTACGTTATCCAATATCCATTTTATCTTCGTGGCGGAGAAATAAGCGTCGATCACCAATCCGGTCTTCTGCTGGATACGTTCCGCCCAACCTTGCGATTTAAGTTCCTCGCAATAATCCGCCGTACGGCGATCCTGCCATACGATCGCGTTGTATACGGGAAAGCCAGTCTCCCGGTCCCAGATGATGGTAGTCTCCCGTTGGTTAGCGATTCCGATACAGGCGATATGGCTATCCGTGACATCCGCTTTTGCCATCGCCTCCTTGATGACAGACGATTGGGTGTACCAAATCTCATTCGGGTCGTGCTCTACCCAGCCCGGTTTCGGGAAATACTGTTGGAATGGCTTCTGAGCCAACGTAATAATAGTTCCTTGATGATTAAACAGTATAGCCCGGGAGCTAGTGGTTCCCTGATCGATCGCCAACACATATTTATTTCGAAAATTCATATCCTTCTATATTAGTATCGTTTATCAATTTGTCAATTCAGTATATAATTCGAGGCAACCTCATTAAACGCCTTTACCTGAGCAGAGGTCCAAGTCTCGTCCTTCCCCCATTCCGTAGCCAGAATCCCCGCTACTTTAGGAGCCATCGCCATCGCCGCCCGTGCGTCTAAGAATAAGATACGCAAACGGCGTGCCAATACATCCTCCAAAGTACGAGGCATCTCATTACGGACCAGCCAAGTTACCTCTCCTACCGTATAGGCATAGTCCGGATGCAACTTCTCCGCCATGGCGGGGGAAGAGGCCACTAAGTTACGGATTTCGTCGGCATCCGTACCATATACGTATAAAGGATCGGAGAAATCCGGATTCTTCCGGCTACCATGGATTTGGTAACGCTCGGTAATACAGTCTTTTGTAGGAATATGCATGTAACGTATCGCTAGGTCTAGGGTATCTTGAGCCATTTTCCGGTAGGTTGTCCATTTGCCTCCGATAATGGTGATCAAGCCGGATTTCTCCCGGATCAATTTATGGCTACGTGATATCTCTTTTGTCTTTTTACCTTCGCTACGGGGAGCGGCGAGCGGACGAAGCCCCGCGAACACAGATAAGACATCGCTTCGCTTGGGTGGCCGGGTCAAATAGTTAGCGGCCGTATCGAGTATAAATTGGATTTCTTTCTCTAAGGCTACCGGCTCTTTTTCCGGCGATTCCATCAAGGTATCCGTTGTCCCTACCACGACTTTATCATGCCAAGGTACGGCGAACAACACACGTCCATCCGATGTCTTAGGAATCATAATGGCGCAATCACTTTGCAAGAAAGAGGAATCCAATACCAAATGGACGCCTTGACTGGGGCGAACGGTCGGGCGTTTACCCGGCTCGTCCATTTGCAAGATCTCATCGGCGAAGACACCAGTAGCGTTGATCACGCAACGGGATCTTACTTGATAAACCGTACCGGTCTCCTCATCTCGAACCGTAACGCCGGATACTTTGTGGTCACCGTCCTTCAGAAGCCCTATGACTTTCGCGTAGTTCAAGATACAAGCACCGGCGTCGATAGAGCTGCGGACCATATTAATCGCAAGGCGGGAATCATCGAACTGGCCGTCGTGATAAAGCACCCCGGCGGTCATCCCTTTCGGACGAAGCATCGGAATGGTACGAAGCGCCCGTTTCGGGCCGATACAAACCGAACGTCCCAGACCTAATTTTCCGGCCATCACATCATATAGGATCAGGCCTATCGTATAAAACGGGCCTTCCCACCAACGATAACAAGGGATTAAGAAGGTTTGATCTTTTACCAAATGGGGAGCGTTCTGGCGTAGCAGGCCTCGTTCGCGCAAAGCTTCCAGAACCAAGGAGACATCTCCTTGCGCCAAATAACGGACACCGCCATGGACCAACTTCGTACTACGGCTGGAAGTTCCTTTCGTAAAGTCCGATTGTTCGAATAAGGCGACTCTATATCCTCTTGTCGAAGCATCCAGAGCGATACCTATGCCGGTAGCTCCTCCTCCGATCACAAGAAAATCAAAGACTTCAGACGGGTCTTCCAACTGAGAAATCATTTTACTACGGTCCATATAGCTCCTCCTTTATTAAGATTAACAGTCACAAATCTAACCATTAATTCTTAGTATAACAAAGGATTTGGGAAAAAGGATCAGTAGCGCTTTCTGTTTTCCATAAAGATAACTGCAGTTTCTATTGGAAGAAACAAAAGTTTCCTGCTGAAGAAACTTTTGTTTTGCTATAGGGAAACAAAAGTTTTCCTTACGGGGAATTAAAAAAACTGTAATAGTCTGATTATTATCACTCAAACATCTTATCGATACCTCCTGTATCCGGTGGAGTCGTAGGGCTATCTTCCTCCCCTCCTTCGCTACATGGGTTCGCGTATTTCTCGGGGATCTCGAAAGTCTCGTCTTCCGAGTAGCCTAACGTTTTATCTTTATAAACCTTTTGCATATAAAGGGCGTAAATCGGTAACGCCATACTCGCTCCCTGCCCTTCCGCCAAGCGGTCGAAATGGATGGAACGGTCCTCGCCGCCTACCCAGCAGCCGGAAACCAAGCTAGGCGTAAATCCCATGAACCAACCGTCGGAGTTATTCTGGGTCGTTCCGGTCTTACCACCCATCTCCGCCTTGATACCGTAGCGGAAACGTACACGTCCTCCGGTACCACCGTCGATTACGCTTTTCAACATATGTAGCATCTTATAGGAAGCATCTTCCGTCAGCACCTCACTCATCTGTGGGGTAAAGTTCGCAATTGTATTTCCATATGAATCTTCTATACGGGTCACGAATAAAGGTTCTACCCGGATGCCCTTGTTGGCAAATACCGTATAGGCTCCGACCATCTCACCCACCGATACATCCGGAGTACCCAGACAGACCGAGATAACCGGATCGATATGATTCTTCAAACCGAAAGAATGAAGCAAACGAACAAACGTATAAGGTGAGAGCTGGCTCATCAGATAAGCGGTTACCCAGTTATCCGAGTTCTGTAATCCCCACTTGATCGTAACCATCTCGCCGATTCGCTTCGCGCTGGCGTTACGGGGAACCCACAAACGGCCGTTCTCGTCCATCAACTGCTGCTGCACATGTAGCATCTGGTCGCAAGGGCTGATCCCCTCGATCATCGCCAACGAATAAAGGAACGGTTTCATGGTAGAACCGATCTGACGGCGACCGCCATTCACCATATCATATTGGAAGTCATTATAGTCAATACCACCTACATATGCCTTGACCTGCCCGGTGCGAGGGTCCATCGACATAAACGCCGTACGCAAGAAACTCTTATGATAACGAATCGAATCCAAGGGAGACATGATCGTATCGATCGGACCATCCCAACTAAACACACGCATATCGACAGGCTTCTCAAACTCCTTGCGCATATCGGCCTCAGCCATTCCACTCTTCTTCATCGCCCGGTAACGATCTGTCTGGTGCATCGCACGCATCAACATCGTGTCTACTTGACCGACACTTACGTCTCTTGAGAACGGAGCATAGCTACGTCCCTTCTTTTCCCGGAAGAAAGCCGGTTGAAGATCTTTACTCATATGTTCACGGACAGCGTCTTCCGCATATTTCTGCATACGGGAATCGATACTCGTATAGATTTTCAAGCCATCCGTATAAAGATTATAGTATTCTCCGTCGGCTTTTTTATTTTTGTTACACCATCCATATAATGGATTCGTCGCCCAAGATAATGAGTCCTCACTGAATTTCTGAGATTGCCAAGAGGCGTAATCCTTACGCTCCGGTTTCTTCGCGGTCATTGTCAGACGAAGGTATTCACGGAAGTAAGGAGCCAAACCGTCTTTATGGTCCATACGGGTAAAATGTACGACCAAGGGTAAAGCCTTCAACGAATCACATTCCGCCTTGGTTATGTACCCGGCCTTTTCCATCTGCTCCAAAACCGTATTACGACGGCCGATGGTACGCTTGTTATGGCGAACCGGATTGAAATAAGAAGGGTTCTTGCACATGCCTACCAACGTGGCGGCTTCCTCGATCTTCAAGGTTTTAGGGGTCTTCCCGAAATACACACGAGATGCGGATTGGATTCCCACGGCATTGTACAAGAAGTCAAACTTATTCAGATACATATTTATAATCTCTTCCTTTGTGTAATAACGTTCCAATTGAACCGCGATCACCCATTCGATCGGTTTCTGGAAAAGACGTTCCATCATATTATCGGCACTCGGCGAGAATAATTGCTTCGCTAATTGCTGGGTAATGGTACTACCGCCACCACCGCTTTTTTGCATCAAGATACCCCGCTTCACGATGGCACGAAACAAACCCTGCGCATCGATACCGCTATGTTCGGCGAACCGGATATCCTCGGTAGCGATCAAGGCTTTCACCAAATCCGGCGAAAGATCCTCATAATTCACGTAAATACGATTGTCTTTGCTATGCGCATAGGCTCCCAACGCCTTTCCGTCCGAGGAGATAACTTGGGAAGCATATTTATCAATCGGGTTCTCCAATTGTTCCACCGGAGGCATATAACCAATTGAACCATTCGCTATCGCCATAAACACCATTACCACCGCCCCTAATATAGCGAGGTATACTATCCAACAAGAAATAAGGATACCTTTTGTAATCTTTGATGCCATCTTTTTATATTTCACGGTATGGATAAAAGACTCATCTTATCCACAACGACCTATTTAAGATCACAAAAATAGAGGAAAATACGATCTTATGCAAGTTGAGGCACATATTTCGCCAACAAATAACCACCAGCTAGTAACCAAACATATAAAATAGCGGCCAAAACAAAGGGCTTAGCGCCAGCTTTCTTAAATTTCTCGATACTAGTCTCCGTACCAAGAGCAGTCATGGCCATTGTCAGCATGAATGTATCTACCTGATTGATCCCATCTACAACCGCATGAGGAAGCAAGTCGAGCGAATTGAAACCAATCACGGCCAAGAAACCAAACGCAAACCAAGGAATAGTGATCTTACCACGAGAAGGGGCAACGCCTCCGCCATTCCTCCCCCCGTTAACCACGGACTTCACGGCGGTTCGAGCCAACATGAAACTCATGACCACTAGCACAGGAGCTAACATCATCACACGAATCATTTTCACGATAATAGCCGCATCCGAAATTTCCTTTCCCATAGCGTTACCGGCTCCTACCACATGAGCTACCTCATGCAAGGTCGCACCCGTATAAAGTCCCATTTGCTCCGGGTCTAAATCAAGAATACCCGCACGGTACATCACCGGATAAATAAACATAGAAAGCGTACCGAAAATCACGACTGTCGATACGGCAACCGCCGTCTTATGAGCCTCGCACTTCACGACCGGTTCAGCGCCCAATACCGCGGCAGCCCCGCAAATAGCGCTACCCGTGGCGGTCAGTAAAGCAAGGTCTTTATCCATTTTCATCAATCGCCCCACCCAAACACCGATCAAGATGGTAAGCACCACGATCACCATATCGATCAGGATTGCCGGAAGGCCGATCGCAATCACGCTCTGGAAGGTCAGCTTAAACCCATATAGTACGATACCCGCACGAAGCACTTGCTTAGTACAAAACAGGATACCCGGAACCCACGTCTCCGGCAAATGGTTTCTTAGGCTGTTGGCGTACAACATACCTAAAATAATACCGACAATCAGCGGACTGAATGACAATTGTTTAATAAACTGGAACTCCGCGATATAGAATGCGGAACAAGAGAAAAGGGCTATCAGCAAGACACCATGTAATACGTTACCTCGTTTTTCACTAAACATAATTATTGATTTATTTAGTACAACATATCATTATTTGATTTCGTTCGCGAAAGTACATATTTTCATCCGATCCCTTACTTCACAAGTTTTTATAGCGAATAACCTAAAGTTATTGCCAATGTTGACTGGCAAAACGCATGAAACTTTCTTCCATACCGCTGTTCTGTCCCTGCGGCTCCACAAAGGAGAAAGTCCGTTCGGCCTTAAAGCCCTCAATATCGATCACTTTCAAACGTCCAGCCATCAGCTCACGTGTCACCGCCCGAATAGATAGAATTCCCAAAGCATCGGAATTTTCCAAGAATAATTTGATACTCTCCGTACTACCTAGCTGCAATAATACGTTCAATTGCGACAGTTTGATCTGGTGTTTTGCCAAGGTCCCCTCCAAGACCTCAAGCGTACCGGAGCCGTTTTCACGAAGTACTACGGGCAAAGCACAAAGTTGTTCCAACGTCAGTTCGTCATAAGCAGCCAACTTAGACCCTACATGAGTGACAACCACTAACTCATCCTTCATAAAAGGTATATAATGCATCGTATTTTGACGGGTAGTCCCTTCCACCAATCCTAACGTTATTTTTCCATCTCGCAAAGCCAACTCTATATCCCGGCTATTCCCATTCAATACAGATACATGTATATCCGGAAACATCTTAATGAATAAAGCAAGCACGGGCGGAAGAACATATTGGGATATTGTCGTACTGGCACCTAAATGTAAATCCCCCAGAAAATTATTTGTCAACAGATTCATCTCGAAATCCAATTGACGATACGAAGCCAATAAGGAATGGGTATGCGAAAACAACAACTCGCCCGCACGAGTTAAACGGATCTGGCTACCTGTTCGTTCAAAGAGAGGCGTCTTATACTGAACCTCCAACTCATGGATATGCTTGCTAATAGCGGGTTGGCTAATGAACAATTCCCGGGACGCTTTCGTGAAGCTTAAGTTACAAGCTACGCTATGAAATACTTTTAATCGAAAATCCATGATATTCTACCTTTTGCTGTTTTAATTTAACAAAGATAAAAAAAATACTATATATTTGTGGATTGAAACATAAATATATGAATGAATATGAAATATCTATATGTTTTATTGTTGACGTTGACCGTCAACGCATGCAGTGGTCAACGCAATCAAAAAACGGAGGAATCCAATGTAGCGCCACCCACCTTTGAAATGGTCTCGGTCCCCACCTTAATCACGGACCCAGTGGAAAGGGCCGAATATTTAGTGAAACATTATTGGGATAAATTCGACTTCAAGGATACGACCTATATCCATGAACCTCAAGTGACCGAGCAGGCATTATCCAACTATATAGATTTGATGAACTATGTCTCGCCTGCGGCTATGTCTTCTTCCGTAAAAGCGATGATGAAACAAACAGAACAAGACAGTGCCATGTTTCAGTACTTTTCCGAGATGATGGAGAAATATCTATACGACCCGAACTCCCCCCTAAGGAATGAGGAAATGTATATAGCGGTATTGGAATATCTTACCGAATCCTCGTCATTAAGCGATGTGGAAAAGATACGTCCCGCCCATTTGCTAGAGCTCGCATTAAAAAACAGAATCGGGACGCCTGCGACCGATTTCACGTACACATTAGCGAACGGAAAAACCGGGAAATTATACAATATAAAAGCGGATTATCTATTATTATTTTTCTATAATCCGGACTGTCATGCTTGTCAAGAAATAACCAGACAAATGGAATCGTCCTTCTTGATCAATGAATTTTCAAAAAGCAACAAACTAAAGATCTTAGCCGTTTATCCGGACGAGGATCTGGACGCATGGAAAGAGCATGTTTCCGTCATGCCTAAAGATTGGATCAACTCATACGACAAAAGTGTTTCGCTTAAAAACGACGAGATCTACGACTTAAAAGCGATACCCACATTATATCTATTAAACAAAGAGAAAAAAGTATTGTTGAAAGACGCTACTTTTCAACAGATCGAAAATTATTTATCACAAACAACTAACTAATTTAAAACATGAAAAAAATCTTATTGTCCTTGGCTTTCTTAGCAGGAGTGAGCCTAACGGTTTCCGCCCAATTCAAGATTGGCGGCAAGACCATTAATACGAAAAAAGTGATTAATGCCGCGACTGATGTAGCGCATGCCGCTACTCTATCCGACGAGGATGTAGCCAAAATGGCAAAAGAGTACATCCAATGGATGGACACTCATAACGAGGTAGCAGGTCCGGATACGGAAATGGGACAACGCTTGGAACGCTTGACCGCCAATGTAAAGAAAGTTTCCGGCCTAGACTTAAACTTTAAAGTATATAATGTAGTAGATGTAAACGCTTTCGCCTGTGGAGACGGAAGTGTACGCGTATGTGGCGGATTGATGAAAATCATGGACGATGACGAGGTATTCGCCGTTATCGGTCATGAGATCGGGCACGTCGTTCATTCCGACTCTAAAGACGCCATGAAAAACGCTTACTTGACCTCCGCCGCTAAAAACGCCGCCGGAGCTGTAAGTGGAACCGTATCCAAACTGACCGACTCTCAACTGGGAGACATGGCACAGGCCTTGGCCGGCGCTCAATATTCCCAGAAACAAGAGTATGAGGCGGACGAATTCGGTTTCCAGTTTTGTATAGATAACGGGCGAGATCCGTACGGAATGTCTAACTCATTAAATAAATTGTTACAACTGAGTGAGTCAGAAGCTAAATCGTCCAAGTTTATGCAGATGTTCTCAAGCCATCCCGAAACTCAAAAACGTGCCGATCGGGTAAAAGAGAAGGCCGATGAGTACGTGAAAAGCAAGCAATAACTGTTAACGGTCCTTTAGCAGGAAGGACTATTATTAAAATAAAGCTAACGTATCAAGGATTTGCGCCACGGAATCATGCTGTACAACATAAAATACTATATATTTGCACCGTGTTTTTCATGGTATTAGATTTAAGGTTAGCAATGAAGATTGGTCGTCCGTGACGGATGACCATTTTTTTTTGCTTTGATAATCAAAAAAACTTCTACCTTTGCAAAAGATCTATCTATTAAGAATCATGAAACACACACATAAATATTTAATTTTTGCTATATCCATATTTCTTGTCTCTTTGTTAACCCTAGGTTGCCAAGAAAAAGAAGAAAAGAAAGTCGTGCTTATCCATTCTTTTGAGCAAAAGAAAGATACCTACCCGATTTTTAATGAAGTGCTGGAACGAACATTCAATAAGCAAAAAATAAACCCGAAGATTCATACATTCTATCTAGATTGCGAGCAATATCTGGATAGTGCCGAAATAGCCCGAATGTATAATTATATTGACTCGATCAAAGAGATTAAACCCGATATCATATTAGTAAACGATGATCAAGCTTGCTACTCTTTATTAGCTTGCGGACACCCGTATCTAAAAGAAATACCGATTGTTTTCGCCGGCGTAAATTATCCGAATTGGTCGCTTTTAAAGAAGTACCCCAATGTTACCGGACTACACGACAAACAAGACTTCATCAAGAATATAGAATTTATACATAAATTATTCGGAGTATTGCAAATCCAGATTCCTTGCGACCGGACAATCCTTGGAAGAAAATCCTTTAATGACTTTTGGCAACAAATACAAGGACACCCGGAAATAGAAATAATCCGCCTTAAAATCCGGGGGCTAGAGTTAGATAAAATCGGAACAAATGACAGTCTATTTGTAAAGAGGCTCATAGACCTTACCCAAAATGGCACTCAGATGCGGTCGCTACCGGGAAAAAACTGTATCGCAAAAATAAATACCCTTCCATACCGAGTTTTACCGGGATCTTCTTTGCTCTTTAATTTGTCCGGCACTCTGGATCAAAGCACTTATCTAGATATAAAATACGATCATACCTCCGAAGCTTTTTATCAATTAGTCAATTATCCCAGCTTCTCCGCTCATTACGAACCGATTCAATATCATCCGGCTAAAAGACGGAATCGATACATCGGAGGTTATTTCACATCCATAGAAATACAAGCACGAGAACAGGCGGAAATGGCTTCGTTAGTGTTGAAAGGGACCCCTGTCGTAGAAATTCCGATCAAAGAAAGCAGTAAGGAATATATTCTCGTATGGCATACCATAAAAGCATGGGGAATACCTATCGAGAAGATCCCTTCTTATGCCCGTTTAGTCAATATCCCTTTTTATGAGCTATACAAGAAACAGCTAATCGCTTTCATTTGCGTAGCGTTCATTTTTATCAATATCGTTGCCACGGGATTATGGAAGCTATATTCCAGAGAACAGAAATATAAGAAATTAGCGCAAGCCAATTTGGTAAAACAGAACAAGGAACTGGAAGTAGCCTTAGAGAAGGCTAAAGAGTCCGACCAAATGAAATCGGCATTTTTAGCGAATATGAGCCATGAGATACGGACTCCATTGAACGCTATTGTCGGATTCTCGAATCTTATGAACACAGACATCGAGCTTAGTAAGGAAGAACGGGAAAACTTTACCGAGTTAATCAATACGAACAGCGATCTGTTATTGAACCTTATCAATGATATCTTAGATCTTTCCCGTATCGAATCGGGCCGTATGTCATTCTCCTTCCAGCAATATTCTCTAAATGAATTAATAAGCACGATTTACCAGACTTTCCAAGTTTTAATGCCGGAGAACGTAGAACTTCGTATGCAAATACCGGAAAAAAGCATATCCATTCTCACGGATAAGCTTCGGTTGACACAAGTGATTACCAACTTTCTTAGCAACGCTATTAAATTCACGCAAAAGGGATATATATTGATTGGTTATGAATACCGAGAGGAAGAGCGGCATGTACATATTTTCGTAGAAGATACCGGCATTGGTATCCCGAAAGAAAAGCAAGACGCCGTTTTCAATCGTTTCACGAAACTGGATGAATTCGCCAAAGGTACCGGCTTGGGACTATCCATTTGTAAAGTGATAGCCGAACGTTTCGATGGGTATATCGCCGTAGAGTCCGAAATAGGAAAAGGAAGCCGTTTTTCCATTATCCTTCCCCTTAACCCCAAACACACTGAAAGTGATTAATCACATTTATTCGCGATAATCCCGAAAATAATATTACTTTTGCTTTTGTATACAATTTTAAATTTCAGATCTGTGAGTACAAGAATAAAATTAAGGGTTCAAGGATTAGCGAACAGCCAAATTCAATCCGGGGCCTATGCGTTAATTTTGGCAGAGGAAAATGGTCCACGGCGAATTCCAATCATCGTAGGAACCGCTGAAGCACAGTCTATAGCGATCGCTTTGGAGCATATCGTACCTCCTCGTCCATTAACACACGACTTATTCGCCACTTTTGCGCAAGCCTTCAACGTCATTCTTAAGGAAGTCTACATATACAAATTCGAAGATGGTGTGTTTTACTCAGAATTAGAGTTTAGCGACGGTGAGCGCTCGATAAAGCTGGACTCTCGTACTTCCGACGCGATTGCCATAGCGCTTCGGGTAAATTGCGACATCTTTACTTCCGAGGAGATTGTAAAGGAATGCGGTGTCGTACTGGAAGACACCCTGTCCATCCCCGCTGACGAACCGGAGGAGGATGACAATTTATTAGAATTAGAACCGGATGAGATTAAGGACGAAGCCCAGTTAAAGAAATGGTTAAGCCTATTGGATATCCAAGAAATAAACGAGCGATTGGAAGACGCTATAGCCGACGAAAATTACGAATACGCGAAAATGTATAAAGACGAGTTGCGCCGTCGAGAAGAAGAGGAGGACACAAACAAATGATTGGAGAACAAGGAGGATTCGGACTGGTCTCACTTTTAAGGGGTCTGCTTGGGATCATTACGATTTTAGGTATCGCCTATGCGATGAGTTATGATCGTAAACGGATCGATTGGAAATTAGTAGGTGGAGGTTTGTTCATGCAGATCGTATTCGCCTTGGCGGTTTTATATGTGCCGTTCGTCGGAATCCTATTGGAAGGATGTGGCAAGATATTTGTTAAGTTGATGGACTTCACGGATGCCGGTCTTACTTTCTTATTAGGCCCGTATGCCTCTAAAGCGGCAGGATTCAGTTTCTTGCTTCATTCGCTACCGATTGTTATTTTCTTCTCCGCCTTGGTTTCCATGTTTTACCATTGGGGGATTATCCAGAAAGTAGTCGGTGCCTTTGCGTGGGTATTGCGTAAATTCATGAATATATCCGGCTCGGAGGGATTAGTGGCCGCCGGTAATATTTTTATGGGAATGACAGAATCTCCTGTGTTGATCAAGAATTACCTGCCGACGATGAATCGTTCGGAGATATTTTTGGTCATGGTATCCGGAATGGGTACGATCGCCGGTTCCGTAATGGGTACTTACATAGGTATGTTGGGAGGAACAGACCCGGCGGCGAAGGTTTTATTCGCCACTCACTTGCTCTCGGCTTCCGTAATGGCAGTACCGGGTTCAATCGTTTTAGCGAAAATGCTTTGTCCGCAGACGGAAGAAGCCACGGACCATGTAGCTATCTCCGGTAAGGAAAAAGAGAACTCGAATATTCTAGATGCCATCTCATCGGGTACGGTTACCGGCGTAAAGTTGATGACGAATATTGCCGCGATGTTATTGGTATTCATATCCCTTGTAGCGTTAGCGAATTATATTACGGAAGGTGTGATAGGGCGTTATACCGGACTGAACGACTGGATTGTAAAGATTACGGACGGTAAGGCGCAGGGCTTGACCTTCCAATTTATACTGGGCGTAATCACCTCTCCTTTCATGTGGTTGATCGGGGTTCCCAGCCAAGACATCATGTTAGTTGGTTCTTTATTGGGACAAAAGACCATATTGAACGAATTTGTCGCCTATTTCCAATTACAGCAATGGAAAGATGCCGGATTATTCATGTATGAGAAATCGATCTTGATGTCTACTTATATCCTTTGCGGATTCGCTAATATATCGTCTATCGGTATCTTATTAGGCGGATTGGGCGTATTAGCCCCGGAAAAACGAGGATTAATTTCACGTATCGGCGTACCGGCCATGATCGGCGGAGCCCTGGTCTCTGTGCTATCGGCTACTATAATTGGTATGATCCTTGGGTAATTGAGAATTGAGAATTGAAAATTAGATGGTCATGCAGATTTTTTATACACCAGATATAGCTATCAAGCCGGAATTACCGGAAGAAGAAGCAGGACATTGTATACGGGTACTTCGTCTAGGTGAAGGCGATGAGATAGTATTGACGGATGGGCAAGGCTCTTTTTATAAAGCGGCTATTAGTCGGGCGCATCCCAAACATTGTGAGGTGACCCTCTTAGAGAGTTGGAAACAACCCGATCTCTGGAACTTCAATCTCCATATAGCCATAGCTCCTACCAAAAACATGGACCGGATGGAGTGGTTCGTGGAGAAAGCGACGGAAATAGGGATCAATGCGATCACCTGTTTGAATTGTCGTTTCTCGGAGCGTAAAGAGATCAAGCCGATTCGATTGGAGAAGATATTGGTCAGTGCCATGAAGCAATCCCAGAAAGCGACTTTGCCGGCGTTAGAAGGAATGACAGATTTCAAGAAGTTTGTCGCCACTCCCTTTGACGGGCGTAAGTTTATCGCCCATTGCGAGGAAGGCGAGAAGCCACTATTAAAACATACGTATCAGCCGGGAGAGAATGCCTTAATCCTCATCGGACCGGAAGGTGATTTTAGCCCGGAAGAAATCAAGCTGGCTCAAGAGAATGGCTTCGAGCCGATCTCTTTAGGAGAGAGCCGGCTGCGTACGGAAACGGCTGCGCTAGTGGCTTGCCATACGATTCATGTGTTAAATCAATAGAATAATCCTATTTCCATTAAAAATACGTTAATCCTCATAAGGGTTATTAAGCAAATTGCTACATTTGTAATGATATTAACAAATCTAATCTAATAACAATTTAAGTAACATGAAAAAGTTGTTCAAATCATTCTTGATTCTTTCGGCCATAGCTATGGCTATCCCCTGTTTCGCTCAAACTCCGAATACATTGACTAAGAAGGAAAAAAAAGCTGGCTGGGAATTATTATTCAACGGAAAAGACTTCTCTGGATGGCGCCAATGTAACGGTACCGCTATGCCCGCAAACTGGGTTATAGAAGACAATGCCATGAAAGTATTTACCGGCGAAGGTAAGAAACCGGGACAAGGCGCTAATGGCGATATCCTTTACCAGAACAAGAAATTCAAAAACTTCGAGCTCTCGGTAGACTGGAAAGCGAGCAAGATGGGAAACTCCGGTATCTTCTATTATGTACGCGAAGTACCCGGTAAACCTATTTATTATGCGGCTCCCGAAGTACAGGTACTAGATAACGTGGACGCAACCGACAACAAATTAGCGAACCACTTAGCAGGTTCTCTATATGACATGCTTCCCGCAGATCCGAAAACAGTTAATCCTGCCGGCGAGTGGAATACGATCGTAATCCGTGTAAAAGAAGGAAAAGTAACGCATACCCAAAATGGTAAGAAAGTTGTTGAGTATACTTTATGGAGCAAAGAGTGGGATGATTTGGTAGCTAACAGTAAATTCAAGAACTTCCCGGGCTTTACCGAAGGTATTTCTAAAGAAGGTTATATCGGTCTGCAAGATCATGGCTATCCGATCTGGTTCCGTAATATCAAGATCCGTGAACTAAAATAGTTCTTCGAATCTATCGTATATAAATAAAAAGCCCGGGATTCAGATAAATCACCGGGCCTTTTTATATCTGTTTAATAAGTAAGCCTAATTACTCCCACTCAATTGTCGCATTCGGTTTCGGAGACATATCGTAGCATACACGGTTCACGTTCTTCACCTCTTTCAAAATACGATCCGTAATCTTCATCAAGATAGGCCAATCAACCGGCTCGATCGTAGCGGTCATGGCATCTACCGTATTGACGGCACGGATAATCACGGGCCATTCGAAAGAACGGGCGTTATCACGTACGCCAACCGACTTAAAGTCGGGTACTACCGTAAAGTATTGCCATACCTTTTTATCCAATCCGGCGTTCTTGAACTCCTCCCGTAAGATCGCATCCGACTCACGTACCGCTTCCAGTCTATCACGAGTGATAGCGCCCAAGCAACGTACGCCCAAACCCGGTCCGGGGAACGGCTGGCGATAAACCATGTCATAAGGCAAACCTAACTCTACGCCACAAGCACGAACCTCGTCCTTGAATAATTGACGCAAAGGCTCAACCAACTCAAATTGCAAATCTTCCGGCAGACCGCCTACGTTATGATGGGATTTCACCATCTTAGCCGTCTTCGTTCCACTCTCCACGATATCCGGATAGATCGTTCCTTGAGCCAAGAAATCGATTCCATCTAATTTGCGAGCTTCTTCCTCAAATACACGGATAAACTCACCACCGATAATCTTACGCTTTTGCTCCGGATCTTCCACGTCAGCTAGCTTGTTCAAGAAACGATCTGTAGCGTCTACATACACCAAATTGGCATTCAACTGGTTCTTGAAGACCTCAACGACATCCTCGGACTCGCCCTTACGCATCAAACCATGATTCACATGCACGCAAACCAATTTATCGCCGATCGCTTTCAAAAGCAAAGCGGCTACTACAGAGCTATCGACACCTCCAGACAAGGCCAGCAGAACTTTCTTATCCCCTACCTGACGCTTTACCAATTCAATCTGGTCATTGACAAAATTCGTCATATTCCAGTTTGCCTCAGCCTTGCAAGTATCGAACACGAAAGACTTGACAGCGCCCTTGATCGCCTCGACATCATCCGTAAACTCCGGTAATTTAACCTCGCACAACGCCTTATCGTGACCTGCGGCCATTACAGGAGTGCCCATCTCGTAAATACCCGGATTCACGTCGATAGCTACACCGTCGATAACATTGTTTGGACCACCATTGATAATGATACCTTTCACGTTTGGCAAGGCTTTTAATTCCTCAACCGTGATGTCATGCGGATAAATCTCACTATAAACGCCTAACGCACGAATAGCACGAGCCAACACCGTATTCTCATGACTACCTAAATCCAAGATAACAATCATATCTTGCTTCATGTGACTTTTAAATTTTATTGATTTTACACTTTGTTATACCTAAGACAAATGTCACTCCCACTCGATGGTTGCAGGCGGCTTCGAGCTGATGTCGTACACGACTCTATTTACGCCTTTCACCTTATTGATAATCTCGTTGGAAACTTTGGCGAGGAACTCGTACGGAAGCTGCGCCCAATCGGCGGTCATGGCGTCCGTGGAAGTTACCGCACGTAAAGCTACCGTATTCTCATAGGTACGCTCATCGCCCATTACACCTACGGATTGAATCGGAAGTAAGATTACCCCAGCTTGCCAAATCTTATCGTAAAGTCCCCACTCACGCATCAATGACATATAGATATCGTCAGCGTCTTGCAGGATACGTACCTTTTCCGGCGTGATATCACCCAAGATACGGATACCCAATCCCGGTCCCGGGAACGGATGGCGCTTGATCAAATGCGGTTGCATACCCAACTCCATACCGACACGGCGAACCTCATCCTTGAAAAGAAGACGAAGCGGCTCGACGAGTTTCAAGTTCATCGTATCCGGAAGTCCGCCCACATTATGATGGCTCTTGATAACCGTACCTGTGATAGACAGCGACTCGATCACATCCGGATAAATCGTACCTTGCCCCAGCCACTTGATATCTTTCAGCTTATGCGCCTCCTCATCGAAGACATCGATAAATCCTTTGCCGATGATCTTACGTTTCTTCTCCGGTTCCGTAACGCCCGCTAGTTCTTTATAGAACTTATCTTTTGCGTTTACGCCGATCACGTTCAATCCTAAATGCTCATAATCCCTCATTACGTTCTCGAACTCATTCTTGCGCAGCAAACCATGATCCACGAAAATGCAAGTCAAGTTCTTACCGATCGCCTTATTCAGCAATACGGCCGTAACAGATGAATCCACACCGCCGGAAAGAGCCAAGATCACTTTATCATCTCCCAATTGCTCCTTCAACTCAGCTACGGTAGATTCGATAAAGGAAGCCGGTGTCCAATCCTTGGCACATCCGCAAATATTCAAGAAGTTATCCAGCAACTTCGTACCGTCTGTCGAATGGAATACTTCCGGATGAAACTGAACGCCCCACGTTTGCTCACCTTCCACATGGTAAGCGGCAGCCCTCACGTCGTCCGTGCTGGCGATCACCTTGAAATTATCCGGCAATACGGTAATCGTATCTCCATGAGACATCCATATCTGCGAACCCACATGGATCCCTTTCAGTAATTCATCCTCACCATCAATGTGCGACAAATTAGCACGTCCATACTCACGTGAATTAGCCGGTTCCACATTACCTCCGGATGTATAAGCTAGAAACTGCGCTCCATAACAAATACCTAAGACGGGATACTTCCCCCGTATCTCGGTCAAATCAGCCTTAAAGGCATTCTCATCGTATACGGAATAAGGACTTCCGGAAAGGATCACACCTTTCACGTCGGTAGCGTCATGCGGGAATTTGTTATAAGGAACGATCTCACAATACATATTCAACTCTCTGACCCTACGGCCGATAAGCTGGGTTGTTTGCGAGCCGAAATCAAGAATAATAAGTTTCTCGTGCATGCAATTATGATTATTTAATTGAGTGGCGCAAAGGTAGTAATAAATTCGGGAAGCATAAACACACTGGGCAAATATTCTTCCTTATCACGATACTTTTAAAGGATCTTCCCTTGTCCTATTACGCCTTTCTTCCTGAGATATTCATTATCCACCATCTGTTGCATGATTGTCCACCATCCGTTGCATGATCATGCAACGGATGGTGGACAATCATGCAACAGCCATTAGAAGATGAATACCTCAAGAGGAAAACCACAAATCCCCCTAAGGATGGCTCACCCGATAAACCTGGGGGATTAAGCATACAGCTTTGTAAGTCTGAAAAGAAAGAATTTTATATCCGTTACTCCTCTTAAAGCAGCTCTAAACGCCTTAATTTTAGCATTAAAAGA
>NZ_JAMOKU010000047.1:0-40222 GCF_023656845.1 Parabacteroides sp. Y3-G-102
GCGGAGGGAACGCCATGCGGCAAGGGGCTGAGCTGTCAGCCCCGACGAGCTTTCCATGCACGATAAATTGCATAATCATGCTAATTATCGTTAACCGTATTCAATTTTCTTATTATAGTTCATTGTATATTATATGGAGAGAATTACCCCTTGATTGTTTTTGAAGTGTTTAGATATTTTTTGCAGATATTCCACGCTTTGTCACAAACTATATAGTTTCGCAATATCATCCGGATGTAAAAGCAATGAACAGTTTTCACCTAAAACTCTTTTTTAATATGAACAACACGAATTTCCGAATCCGCCCGTACTCCAAAAGGGAGTTGGCGAGGCTCTATTTTCCGGATACGGTCAACGAGGAATCTGCCATCGCAAACCTCCGCAACTTAATGAAGCATAACCCCCACCTGATCGCCGAATTGAAAGGAGCGTACTATAAGACTTATAACAAGACGTTTACACCTAGGCAAATAGGCATCATCGTACAGTATCTCGGTGAACCGTAAGCGGGGACTGAAGCCATTAGTTATTCACTTCCCGAGCCGCTAGTTATTCACTAGGTATAGCCGTTAGTTATTCACTTGACAAGCCATTAGTTATTCACTTCGGAAATGCCTTAAACGAAACAACCGGAATGAAACCGAAAGCATCGGAAAGTGAGGTTTTCGACTTCCTTACTTTTGTATCAGTCAATGACATTGATAAAAATAACAGAGTATTCACTATTAAAATTTTAACATTATGGCACAGCCTTTTTATGCTAGAAAAATCGATTTGAACATTGGCCCTCGTAAGGGAGAAACTGTTTACAGTGCTCAAGCTTATTATTATGGTACAATCACTACCAAGCAGGTGGCTACCCAGATCGCACAAGAGTCGGCCTTGACACCAGCCGACGTGATCGGGGTCATCGAACGTCTCGCTTATTTCTGCCAAACCCACATGGCGCTTGGTTACAAGATCAGGCTGGACGGATTGGGCATCTTCTACAACGAGTTGCTCACCGAGAAAAGCGTAAGCACACCCAAGGAGGTGACAGCCAAGCTGGTGAAAAGTATCCGACCGGCGTTTAACGCCGAGTATACGATCCTTAACGGGACGTTCCGTTATGCGCTCCTGCCCGAGAAAACCAATTTGGTGAGAATCGACTTTAAGGGTGGGGTACCTATCGTAACTCCCGAGGAAGGGGATTCCGAAAGCCCCGGTGAGATCTGATTTTCATAAACTATACATTATTTACCTCAAAATTTGAACAGACATGAGCAAATCAAGTAAAATCGATTGGAAGAAAATAGTCCAAGCTATCGTACAGGCTATTATCGCAGCCTTAACGGCATTAGGTGTATCTTCCTGTGTTTCTCACTTCTAAATTCTAGTGACAATGACGCAAGAAACATTTCCCATGATTGTCGGCGGAAAAGAGACGCTCAACGAGCGTACCCTGCTGACGCAAGTGGAAAGCGGATTAATGATGAATGGGGCGGACTCTGTCCGCTTCATCGTCATACATTGTTCCGCTACCCAAAGTGACCGTGACTATACGGTGGAACAGCTTCTCCGTGACCATAAGGTACGGGGATTCCGTACCATCGGCTATCATTTCTATATCCGCAGGAGTGGAATCGTGACACAGCATCGCCGACTGCTGGAAGTAGGTGCCCATGTCCGTGGACTCAATCGTTGCAGCATAGGTATTTGTTATGAAGGCGGATTGGATGAAAGCGGCAAAACCGCCGATACCCGTACCCCGGAACAGAAGGAGCAATTGAGGGAACTCCTGTGGAAACTCCACACGCTCTTTCCTCATGCGCTTATCGTGGGGCATCGTGACTTGCCCGGCGTAAAGAAAGCTTGTCCCTGCTTCTCGTGCGATGAATATCGTTACTTGTTCCATTAACTATCCCGGGAAATGTGTCGCTATGATGCCTTGCAACATTCGAGAGACATTTCCCGATATTCTTTTCTTCATAACACTTTCTTTCCAAAGCTTAAGGCTATGAATATCAGTTCCACAGAGTTGATAATAGCCGTTTTTCAGTAGCCACTCCTCCTTACCTCGAACCTCCGGACCATATGCACCAATCAAGGAAAGGAGATTCAATTGGAACCTCACGTTCATACCTTTCAATCGCCAATAATCTTTCTCATTCATATAGGTATATCGTTCGGGATGCGCCAGTACAGGTATATAGCCTTTTGCCTTGATCCGAAGCAGAATATTATTTAATCCCATCGGAGGATTAAAATAGGAAGTCTCCACTAGCAAATGTTTTTGAGCCTTGCCAATCGGCAACAAGTCTTCCGAGGCCAGTCGCTCCTCAAATAAGTTATCCAACATGTATTCCGCAGCTAAATGGAGAGCTATACCTCCGGAATAATATTGAAGAAGAAGCTGGAAACGTTCTCTCAATTTCTCGCTCGTGTTGGGAATGTCTTCCATGACATGGGGAGTAAGCCAAATAGATTTAACTCCTAGTTTCTCCAAACAATCCAACGTATCCAAAGATTCACCCAACGTCTGTATACCATCATCCACCCCGGGTAATATATGTGAATGGTAATCAGTAAATCCCTCCAAAATACCGCTTCCCACAAGACTGGTCTGCTTTTTGAAAAACCACATCCTATTTATTCCTCTTTCGTATATCCAGCGTAGCCGTAATGGTAGCCATATTTGTAGCCATAACGGTTACGAATAATGAGAACTCTTATTGATATAAAATTAATTGATTTCATTGATGCTACTTTTTTCCTTGTAAAGGATGATACACCGGTTGATGATAAGATGTATCAATGCCCACAACAACATATTTAGTACCAATAACCAAGTAAGATTTAAAACCGGGGACAGCAGGATATTCATCCCTATGAAAAAGAAGGAGATTAACAGGACCGTCACCAATACCGTACGGACACGCATACCAGTCCGCAACAACTTATGATGGATGTGATTCTTATCCGGTAAGAAGGGATTCCTGCCTTTACGTAATCGATGCAACACCACACGGAAGACATCAAGAAGAGGAACCAAGAGCGTCGAGAATGCTATAACCATATAAGGGTTTGTCCGGACCTCCCCATCTGAATGTACGACACTTAGTTGTATTACCAAGAAGCTGAGGATATAACCGATCGTCAAGCTTCCTGTATCCCCCATGAAAAGTTTGTGCCCACGCTGAGCGTTGCCAAAAACGTTATAGAACCAGAAAGGTATCAATATACCTAACGTAGCTAACGCCAACAATGCATAAAAATAAGATCCGTTAGATATACAGATAGCCGCCAATACGGTAAGCGCGATACAACTCAAGCCGGAAGCCAAGCCGTCTATACCGTCAATCAGGTTAATAGCGTTGGTTATATAAACGACTATCAAAACCGTCAAAGGAATACCCACCCACGAAGGAAGCATATAAATTCCGAACAAACCGCCTAACGAGTTAATCCATGCCCCCGGCAACACCAATAGGATCGCCGTAAAAACCTGAACAACAAATTTGTAACGATAACCGACACCCACCAGATCATCTGCCACACCAATGAGATAAAGTAGCATACAACCACTGACCCAAAACAGTAACTCCAACAAACTTCGATCGGTTAGCAAACGAGCTATCGGAATCCCAACGCAATGGAACAGACCGATTATCAAACAGAGCGACACGAGTATCGCCGGGAAGAAAGAGATACCTCCCAAGCGGGGAACAGGTATGGAATGCACCTTACGCTCGTCGGGCTGATCAAACAATCGTTTCTTATAGGAGATCAACAAGATATTGGGGATAAGTATCAATCCCTGTAAAATGGATATCAAAAAACCACCTGATAAAAAAAGACCGGTCTCTATTATCGTTCTCATATTTTTTGAATAAAGCTTTGTGGGATATAGGAGGTCGCTACGGCACAGACCCCCTGAATGGCGACAACCAAACGGCTGTTTTTCTTGATCCTGCAGATATATCCTTCCGCCCCCTTGAATTTCCCGTCAATCACTCTCACACGTTCTCCCCGACAAAACTTGGTACTGTCAGCCCCCAAATATTCCATTCCTTTCTCGCCGGATGACGTGACCAACATGAAAATATTCATCTCCCGGTCCGGAATGATAAGTGGCACCTTTTTCAATTCCTTATCTCTTGTATACAGGATCACCTTGTCCGTGAATTGCCTCTGTATCTCCATCGCACGCAATGTCGTAGAATGAAAGAACAGGATTGAACTGATAATTGGTTTACGTATGATCTTTCTTACTCCATTCCGCATGACCACCGCATACTCACAAGGGAAATAGCAATCGATATCATCCTTCTTGAGGGATTCCTCGATCTCAAAAACTTTGTTATAAAATACTTTTAGCGCAAACCAATGGTTGCCGTCAAGTGTTATTGTTTTCAATGAATTATACCGTTTTTATTCATGTACAAAGAGGATATACCTTCCATTCCTGTATTTCCTTATTTTTTGATTAAAGGATATACAGCAATCAAGGTTAATCCGGCTATTTTTATATAAAATTCCGAAATGAGGACCATTCCTGACTACAGTGAATGGGAAACCCTAACCCTATATTTCTACCGTTTCTTGGTAAGAAACAGTACAAATAGTTATTTATCTTATTATCAAATATATAATATATATATAAACTACTTTTTTACTCGGTTTACTCAATTTGATACTCGAAAAAAGATAAGGTTGTTGTCGAAAAAAGTATACACTCTCATTTTCCAGACCAGACAAAGAATAATAGAGAAGAAAACAATTAACGTATTTATATACGCTATTTGTTAACGAGTTACATCAACAGAGGATACAATTTATATCCAAAAATCCCCCCTTTATTTTTTTGTTTTGCAGATTATAATTACATTTGCGACGTATTTCTAAGATTTCTTACCAAGAGACAGTAGAATTTAGATCTTTTAAAATCCCATTATTCGCATTGTCTATCAACGAGTTATCCAAAGAGTCCAAATAAATAAGAGTTGTTTTCTCGGAGGTATGTCCCATTCCTGCGCTGATAACCGCAACAGGGATATTATGATTGCGTGCAGCGGTAGCCCAACTATGGCGGGGAGTGTATGAAGATAGAGGCAATGTCTCACCGATTAACTTCCCCAATCGCTTTAATTTCTGATTATGGTAATTCAATCCCGTTTGGTATTGCAAATAAGCCCGATCCGGATTTTCATCGGTAATGATTGGAAATACATAGGGAGTTTTCGAAGAGTCCGATAGATATCGTCTCAAGATCGCCTCTATACAAGGTTCAATACGCAACGTCAGGTTTTGACCGGTCTTATGGCGACAGTAAGTAATTACCCCTTTACCTATATTTTCTTTTTTCAAATAAGCCATATCCACAAACGCCATCCCTCGAGTACTATAGCTGAATACAAACAAATCCCGGGAGAGAGCCAAAGCCGATGAATAAGACAGGTCAAGTCTCTGCAATTTCAAAATGGTCTTTTCACTAACGGCACGTTTCGATGTCTTGGCGATCCCGGTATATACCTCATGAAAAGGAAAAGCTTGCTCCACAAGTTGCTCTTGTACAGCTTTATTATAAGCGGCACGCAAGATTCTCATATAAAATGAGCTACTATTCTTACTCACTCTCCTTCCCCATAGCCATTTCTCATATTTGCAAGCCGTATCGGAGTCTAATGCGGTGAGAGGTATATCACAATTCTCTAAAAAAGAGGAAAAGCTGTTCAATGTTCGTAAATAATTACGGGAAGTACTGAATTGACCGCTATCATGAAGGAGTCCAATCTCTTTTCTCAAATAGTCCAACATTCCGGTTTCAGTTTTTGGAGATCGAAATCTCCCGATCACATCGGACAAGGTGTATTCATTCCCTACAGCATCTAATTCCCGAATGATTTTCCGGATCGCAGCTAAGTCCGCATTTATTCGTTTCTGATAAGAAAAAATAGTTTTTTCATTGTCAGGCGTAACAACCAACTCTCGTTTCTCCCCATTCCACCAATGAGGAAATATCCGCATATCGGTAGTTATTTGCCTATTCTCCTGTCTGTGACAAAGTTGGTAACAGACAACACCCGCTTTGCCTCTCACCGTCGATGGACGAAACTTTACTTTTATTGTAGCCATACTTTTTTAAGCCAATTTTACACTAGCCAACCCGAAATGTCAATAGGTAGACAATAATAATTATCATAGAAAATCTATCATAATGTCCTCATTCAGGGGCTATTTAAAACATATGACTCACCCAAAAAGTTGTTTATAGGAGATATCTATCAGATTTTGCTAAAAAGATTGAATTTATGAAAAGAATAGTCTGCAACTAACACTTAATTATTTCGACGATATTCGGTTGGAGTGACCCCATAGCTTTGTTTAAAAGCCGTACTAAAATAACGAGCGCTGGAAAAACCGACACGGTCCGCTACTTCCTGAATACTCATATCCTTATGAGATGAAAGCAACCGAGAAGCCTCGACCATACGAAACCTAATCACATAATCACCAACCGAGACATCCGACAAATGACTGAACTTGCTATAAAGCGTCGTTCTACTCATCGCCATCGCAGAGGCGATAAAAGGCACATTCAAATCCGGATTACTCAAGTTCTCCCGAAGCAACGTATTCAATTTACACATGAATTGTTCGTCCGCATTGCTTGTCGCATCCTCTTTTGGAGAGAATAGACAACCGGACTCACGATAACGCACACGAAGTAGGTCTCGCTGTCTTAATATATTCCGCAGAATCACCAACAAGGAATCTATATCAAACGGCTTCGCCAAATAGATATCCGCCCCTGATTTATACCCCTCTACCGAGCTTGCTTGATCCACCCTTGCGGTCAACAGAACCACAGGAATATGGCTAACCGCTACGTCGTTCTTGATTCGGTAACACAGCTCAAAACCATCAGTCCGAGGCATCATGACATCACTGATTACAATATCCGGCTGACATTGACCCAAGATTTCCCAAGCCTCTTCCCCGTCTCCGGCTACAAAAACCTCCTTAAACTCTGCCTGCAAGACACCGAGTAAGTAGTTACGCAGCTCTATCTCATCTTCAACCACCAACAATGTATATTTAGCAAGCTCCGTATCTACCTGTACCCCGCACACATCTGTTTCCGGCTTGTCAGTGCCCTTCACGCTTAAATCGATAACGCTATCCGGTTCCGCGGCAACAAACGCTTGCGTGAAAGGAAGGTCGAAATAGAAAGTGGCACCTCCATCCTCATTATTGTAAGCACCTATACTTCCGCCATGCAACTCTATAAGTTTCCGGGCATAAGCCAACCCGATCCCACTCCCTTTACGGTCGTGTTCACCTTGGTAAAAACAGGTAAAAAGACGGTTTATATCCACATGTCTCAATCCGATCCCCTGGTCCGCAAGGAAAACCCGCACATTCTTATCCATACGCTCCGTACCAATGACTAATGAGGTATCCGGATCGCTGAATTTCATCGCATTTATCAATAAATTAGATAAAACGACACGGCATTTGGAAGTATCAAAGGGTACTTTCTCTACTGAAGCATCCAACTGGAACCGCACAGAAATCCTACGGGCTTCGAATTCCATGATAAAATCATCCGTTACCGATCGTATCCAATCGTTAAGATCGTAAAAACGAATATCCATAACATCGCCGTTCGTATCAGACTTCTGGGCATCGAGCACCATATCGACGATCTCCCGCATCCGGCAAGTTTGCAACAACAAACCATCCAATTGCCGGGATACATCTTTATCCGTCACCTTTCCGGATTTCAGCAAACGTTTGAGCGGAGCATAGATCAAAGTAAGCGGCGTACGTAATTCATGGCTGATGTTCACCATGAAACGGACTTTTTCCTCATAAAACTTTCGTTCATGTTCTTTCATGGCCCAAGCAAGTTTCCTTTCTTTGCGTCGCATGACAGACCAGATCATCCCTCCAATTGCCGCAAACACAATCATCCCCATCGCGATCAGGAACCAAGCGCGTCTCCACAAAGGAGGCTCCACATCTACTGTCAATAATCTCAAAGGAACACTCCAGTCTCCATTCTTCTTGCTATAGGAAACCCATAATTCATAGTTGCCCGGAGAAAGTGCCGGAAATGTAAATGCATGGCTTGAAGTCTCCAACAACTCCTCACGGTCTCCCTTGATGTAAAAACGGAATAATTTCTTCCGCATCAAATCTTTCTCTTTCACGATAACACTTAACCCAAAAGAAACATAATCCCACGGAATGGAAATAGCCTGTTCCCCGGATATACCATCGGGATGAATCGGAGCCCCATCTAAAGCCAAATTAATCATGCTTACAGAAAAATCCTCTTCCTCATGAATGTCATAGTCGGGCCGTATCCTAACCAGCCCTTCCACCCCAGAAATATAAATATTACCGGAAGAAGCCTCAAAAGCAGGTTCCGGAAGAAACTCACGTGTAAAGACACCGTCAGATTCCCCAAAAACGATTACACGCTTCTCATCCGGTACATACGCATACAACCCTTCATGAGTACTTATCCAAAGGCGATCAGAACGATCAAACGCAAGAGACGTTACCCCAATAAAACGATCCTGATCAACCGTGTCCAATCTTTCCGAGAGACGGTCATAAACATATAGACCGGAAGATGTCCCCAACCAAAAACGGTTATCTTTATCTTGTTTTACCGCAAGTATCGTACCGATATCCTCATTCCTCACAAATAACGGACGTAGTTGCTTATGCGGGATATCCAACACATACAAAGCTGCGGAAGAACTTATGTAACAAGAATCGCCTTGTATGAAACGGGGTGCAAGCAAACTTTGCGGTAACAGATCTTCCGGTAAAGGCTCAAATTGTTGTTTCCGCCGATTATACACAGACAAATGATTATCGGATAAAAGACAAAAACAGTCCTCGTCTAAAGGAAATAAACGAATCGAATTACCTCGTAAGAATAAATCCTTTCGCACATGCCCCCAATTTAACAAAAACTCCCGGCATTCTCCTGTATTTTTATTAAAATGATAAAGCCCTACACCAAACAAAGATAACAACAATTCCGAATCGCTATACGGCATGATAGACACCACCTTCATCCCCGCAGTCTGAGGATATTTCCGGAAAGTCTCTTTTTGCGGATCAAACAAATCAAGACCTCCCCCATCCGTTCCTATCCAGATTTTCCCATCACGATCTTCATACATGGAAGTGACCGACTGAAAACTCAAACCGTAAGAAGCCCCGGGAGGAGCATCCCGATAAGTCGTCATAAAAACAGGTTTGATGCCGATCAATCCTCCCCTGATACTGCCCGCCCAAACATTATCCTCATCATCGATATACAGACAGGCGAAAGAATTTACCGGCAACGAATGGCGATCGCCCGGAAGATGCATAATCGCTCTTACGGTCTTATTTTTGTAATTATATATATTGATACCACCTCCGTCCGTCGCCAGCCAAAGTTCGCCATCTTTCTCGCACATATCTTGCACGATATTATGAGTCAATCTCTCCGGGGTTTCCAAATGCTCCTGCAATCTCCCCTCTCGATCATAACAAAAAACACCTTTATTATAGATAGCCACCCATATTCTCTTGAATGAATCTATATACATGGAGGGGATATTCCCTTTGGGGATAAACGACACACGTTCCATATCTCCGGTGTCTAGCGAATACCACCAAAGCCCTTTTTCCAGAAAAGACAGTATGACCTTCCTCTCTTTTTCGTCATACAAATAAACATAATTAGGCGAAAATTCAAACGGACTTTCCTTGAACTTACACCGGATCATTTTCTTTTCCGCATAGGAATAACAAAAAACACCTTGCTTCCCTAAAAAATAGATTCCTTCCGGCATGAGGAGGCTACAAGCAGCGACCAAAGGTTGACCGTCTATTTCCTGACGTACAAATTTTCGAGTACCACGATCGAAATATGCCAATCCGCGACTAGTTCCTACCCAAACATTCCCCTCCGCATCTTCCTCTAAAAAACAATATCATTATAAGGAAGAGAATTCGGATTCTCTCTCTCCTCCTGATAAACGGTTATTTTTTCCCTATCGAAACGATTCAACCCAAACCGGGTACCAATCCACATAACACCTCTTTCATCTACCAGTACACATTTCACGGAAGACTGCGATAATCCGTTTTCCAAAGAAATTTGTTTAAAATAATACTTAGGAGCTGCATAAAGAGACTCCGCTAAACACACAAAAAACAGCAATAGATATAATTGTAAAAACCTCCAAAATACTCGCATAGTTGTATATCACCCATTGTTCGGCAAAAATACTAAATCGTCCGAAATATAAGGCTTGCAGAGTCTAAAAAAACGTTTTTTGAATTTTCACGGACGATTTTGGACCCAAGAAAATATCCTTAAAGCATAGATTTGCAGCAAGTGAAAAATTAAACAAAAAAGCATATCATTAAAAATTATTCTTATGTTACGTACAACGGGTATATATTTTATTATTTTGGTTATGATACTTGTAAAATGTTTCCTTCCGGACGAAAAACCGGAGATCATTCCTTTCCCCTTGCAAAGTGTATCAGACAAAGGTGATTTCACATTCAACAAGGCAACCCTCATTAGTGTAGAAAATGAAAAACAGGCTATGATCGCTCGGGAGTTGACCGATCTATTCACGCTTTCCGCCGGATTCACCCCGGAAATAAAAATACAAGACAAACGAGCCAATATCATATTCCGCACAGACAGAGAACTAGCGGCCGAACATTATAAACTGAATATAGCCCCCTCTTGTATTCTAATAAAAGCATCCGGACAAAAAGGTTTCTTTTACGCAATGCAAACCTTACGTTTTCTGCTTCCTCCAGCAATAAACAGCCAAACTCAGGTAGAGAATATTCAATGGAACGTACCGGGAATGACCATACTAGATGGCCCCCGATACAGCAATCGGACCGTGGCAATACACACACCTTTCACTCTCATCTCGAAGGATAATCTCAAAGAATTGATCGATCACCTAGCCATGTTAAAAATAAACAGACTTCATTTCACACAAGAAGTTCATGATACGACACCTGAAGGACAGCAAAAAATGAAGGATATGAACCTGTATGCTAAATCCAAGAAGATCACGATCTCAAACGGGACAACACACACCCATGATATCATATCGTATCTCCCGTTCCAAGCAGAGCGACTTATCTGGAAAGCAAATATCTCCGATTGCGATGAGGATAAGAAAAGGTTATTCCAATATTTAGCGCCCATCGCAGAAAGAAGCTGGTCTGGTAATTTGTTAGCCCATCGCCTCACGCAAGATATCGATCAAGATAGGCTTCAATCCGCTTACGAAACATTCCACGGCGATCACCATCAGTATCAATCCCATCAAACGCATCATCACGTTATTTCCAGTCTCTCCCAATATACGTACCAGCCGGGTAGAAGCTTGCAAGATCAAGAATGTGATAAAATAGACCAATGCGATTATTCCGATCAACGTACCCTTTAAGGTGAATGTCGAAGCGTCATCCATAAGCATGATTGCGTTGGCGATCGCTCCCGGACCACACAACATCGGAATCGCCAGAGGAGTAATGGATATATCATCCGCATAGGTTTTCACCTCTTCCTCTTTCAACTTTGCGTTGGAATAGCGTGCCTGAAGCATATCAAACCCGATCTTGAAGATAATAAAGCCGCCAGCTATGCGAAAGCCGTTTGAGGAGATACCAAAGAACTTAAACAGGAACTGACCGGAGAAAGTAAAAACCATCAAGGTGATGAACGACACGATCGTGGCCCTTCGGACAATCGCTTTCCGTTCATGGTCATTCATACCATTGGTCATGGTCAAGAAAACCGGCATCGTACCGAGTGGATTGGTCAACGTAAAAAACGAAGTGAAACATAATAGGGCGAAAGGTAACAAGTCTTCCATATCAATAATTTTTTAATTGGCTAATGTGCCAATATGCCAATTAGTTGAAGAGAGAATGATTGGCACATTGGTACATAACATATTATCACATTATTTACTCATCCCAGACCAAATAGGCTGAGACCAACCAATGATTCAGCTTATTCCCATCCACTTCTGCCGCTTCCGGAATACTCACCGTCAGCGTATGATGGCCGGGTTGGATATCTTTCAACGCTACCTCTTCCGGTATCACATCCGATCCGGGACACCAATTAGAGCGGGAAAGATCCGAAGACGCCAAGGGTTCCTCTACTTCTTTCTCCGAATATCCCTTCTCGGTGATATAGGAAGCCAGACGCTTTCTCAACCAAACCCCGGTAGCCGGATTAAAACGACGGAAAGAAGCGCAGTCCGTACGCCAAGGAACAAAATCCAAGACTGGAACTCCATCAACGGAAACAATATTCTGTTTTTCCACGAACTCATCCCCGCCGGAATGACCGCCATGTCCCGTAACGATATATTTCAGACGGACATCACGTGCGCCTTGAGGAATATCAAAATCCAATGACACGTCCTTCCGGGCGAATATATCCGGATATTCCTGCCCGATATAATAAACCGTATTCATCAACGGCTCTACATGTTTCTTCGGCAAAGCGTCGCAAGTCAGATCGGACTCATCCACATCAATCGTCATGCTTGCGACGTATCCTTCCGGTGTCCATGTATCGATAAAGATTCCAACATAAGCACCACCTTCCAAAAGAGGATACAAATCGGTTATGTCTTGCTCCCAGCTTACGCTATCTTCCCAATGGTCGACATACACCGGTTTACGATGTTTCGTCAAGCTATCCTCGGGACTACTGTAATGCCCTACTCCGAACGGAGTCATGAAACGCATCAATTCCACGGTAGGTTGATAATCCGTCCCGGGGATGATACCGATCATCTTCTCCAGTTTCACGCTATCCACCGCAGGAAACTCCTTCTCGCCTTTAGCGATATTCAACAAATTAATGCCCGAGGCATTTGGCAATACAAAACAAGACCCGGATTTATCCCAGCGATCTCCATTCGAAGCTACCGTAACCCGGAGTTTGACGGAAACGTTTCGCTTATATTTCGGCAATGTTACCTTCTTCAAGATAATACGGCCATTCACCAAATGATAGATACTGTCCGGTCCCGGAGCGTTAAAAGCGGCGGGATATACATCCGGAGCGAAACGTATGCGGGTATCATTAAATACCTGTACGGAATAATCTCCCATCGACGGTAATTCTTTATGTCCGCAAGAAGCGGTACATAGAAAAACTCCCGTCAAGGAGACAAATAAAGCCAATTTTTTAATCATTTTGTCTAGAATTTAGTAAGCTCCTTAATAAGCTGCTTTTGTCCGGCAGTCTTATCGGCGTGCGTACAAGGACCGGTCACACAACCGCCCTCGCAAGCCATCACTTCTATAAACTGCGCGGGAGCCTTTCCGGTTTTAGCGTAAGCGCGTAATAATGCCACATTTTTCTTTGTCAGGTTGGCTACCTGCACGGCATTTACGTTCTCGTCCTTCAAATAAACCTTAACGGCGTTGATCACACCACCACTTTGGGCGAAGCCATGCGCCTCACGGACAGCGTTAAATAATACGGAGAAAGGCTGGGCCTCCTCGATCTTGATACCCAATCCCTCCAATACGGAGCCTACTTCCTCAAACGTAAGTGTAAAATCCACGCACGGATCTAGTTTCACCTCTTTTCGTTTCGCCACGCACGGGCCAACAAACACGATCTTCGCATCCGGATATTTTTCCTTCACGATACGGGCCGTATAATACATCGGAGATCCAGTAGAAGAGATGTATTTCTTTAAATCCGGGATATGTTTCTCGGCCAATTGCACGTAAGACGGACAGCAACTAGTGGTCATGAACGGTTGTCCTTCTTTCAATTTCTCGATCAATTCTTCCGCCTCATGACGGGTGGTTTCCATAGCGCCTTGCGCCACCTCGACCACTTCCTCGAATCCCAAGGACTTGATAGCGCCATACACTTTTTCCTTCGGAGCGCTAAACTGAGCTAAGATAGACGGAGCGACAATCGCTACCATCTGTTCCTTATTCCGCAAGCGTTGCAAGATATCGAATACTTGCGAGATCTCGAAGATAGCACCGAACGGACAAGCATTCACACATTTACCGCAATATATACATTTAGACTCGTCGATATGCTCCACCCCATACTCGTCCTTGCTGATCGCCTTAACCGGACAAACTTCCTCGCAAGGGATCGGGATATAAACGATGGCATGGTACGGACAGCTTTGGTGGCATTTACCACAGCTGATACAAGTTTCATGATCAATCTCGGCCTGACCGTTTTTCTTGAATCGGATAGCGTCCTTCGGGCAGTTCATATAACAACTACGAGCCACGCAACCCCGGCAAAGATTCGTGATCTCATAATTCACGGAGACACAAGAGGAACACGCCTCATCCACTACACACATGATATTTTCCTTCTTATTCTCCGAGCGGAACAAGGCACGCTTCGCATACTCTGAAAGCGGTGTCAACTCATCTTCCTCGTCCTGCATATCAAAACCAAGCAAAGGCAAGGTTTTGTATTTCCAGACGGCACGTTCCTTATGTACACAGCAACGGCCCCTCACTTTCGATTTTCGGGGACTCAACTCGATCGGCAAGCGATCAATTTCTTCTAGAAGACGGTTTTCTTTCCAGAGCTTTACTAACTTCGCCAGCAATCCGTGACGAACAATCATTACGTTGTTGGTAAATGCCATAATGTTATCGTATTTGTGCTTTTAGTATATCGTATATCGCATCACTTCTTTACAAACGCGAAGGTAAATAAAAGTTTCTAAACAGAAAGAAAGCTTTCTTTAAGAATTATCGAAGCACTATGAATATCTCCGCCAAACGGAGGATTTAATTTAGACAAGACAAGTTCCACCTCCGTGATCTGTGGAAATCTCTCTTTCAAAGCCTTCAAGATACGCCCCGCCGCGTGCTCGAGAAGTCTCGAGGGGATAGCCATTTCTGCTTTCACGGTTTCATATACTGTGGCGTAATTGATCGTATCGCTTAAATCGTCGCTCCATACCGCGTTCTCCAACGGAGCTGTCAGTATCAAATCTACGATAAAAGTATTCCCAACCCGGGTCTCTTGGGGTGCCACGCCATGATAGGCATAGAATGTCATCCTTCGTAATTCAATCTTTGTTGTCATAATCTTTTAATTTATCTGTAAATGTATAGAAAGTAAACCTTCCTGCAAAAAAATAGTCTTATATTTGTCAACCAAGTAACAACACATTATGATGGGAATAAAACAAAAAGATGAAAATTCCGCAGGCGGATTACACAACGCCTTGGCTGCGGGGACAACGATAAAGGGTAATATTATCACAGAGACAGACTTTCGCTTGGATGGAAAAGTAGAGGGAGATATCAGTTGCAACGGCAAAATCGTTATCGGCCCCAAAGGTAGCGTAACAGGCAATATCGTATCCGAGAATGCTGAGATTCTCGGTGAGGTAGATGGCTCCGTAAAAGTAAGCGCAAAGCTTATTCTAAAATCAACAGCAATTATCAAGGGAGATATATATACCCAATCCCTAGAGATCGAACCAAACGCACGGTTCAACGGAGCCTGCTCGATGTGTTCCGAGAAAAAGAAAGCGGACAAATAGACTGAGGGCCGCACTTTTCGATACGGCCCTTAGTCTTTCTTATTTTCGTCCAGCCTCTTTTATCAACGAGACTATCTTATTATTCAGGTTATCAGCCTGTAAAAGCTGTTCCAACGTAATATGCATCCGGTAGCGCCAATAATGCGTTGAATTCGCAGGAACGTTAATACGCTCGGATTCTATATCCTTCCGCTTGATAGAATCATCCATAGCAAACCAATCCTGCAACGGAATAATCGTCAGCATGGAACGAGTCTTCAAATGATTAGAAATAATCTGGGCAACGATTTCAGCCGTACATTCATCCGGGGCCTCACCGATCCGTTGCAATACATGGTTGTAATAACGCTGTGTCTTCTCCGGATCTTCTTTCCACCAATTACGAAGAGGAGTCATATCATGTGTAGAAGTCGTACAAACCGAATGATAAGGCAGATTGAACATATCGGAAAATTCCCGCTGTGGGCTCTTCGGCATACGCTCAATCTCCAAGCTTAGTATTTGCAACTTATTCATAACCTCGGGAACAGAGGCGGGGATCATACCGAGATCCTCTCCACAAACCAACATCTCCGTGGACGCAACCAACGGTGTCAAACGCTTAAACGCTTGCGCCTTCCAAAAATCATTATGGCGATGATAGAAGAAATGCCAGTATAACTGATCGAACGCATAACGGTCGGAACCACTCAATTCCCGATAGATATAGGATTGATTCGCCGAGATCCGGGGATGAAACTTATCGGTCTCTCTTGGGTCACGAAGAAATAATACCTCATTCGCAATCGTAAACAGGCCATTCTTGATCCGTAGGGAAACAGGATCCGCCTTATCCGCAAACAACGCCTCAATCTTCCTTTGCGTATCACAGAACGGTTTTAACACATAATGCCGGGAGGAGGATTGTGCCAAATAAGCACCTATCACCTCTTCTGTATTTTCCTCAAACAATTCCGATAAGAATTGTCGATTGATATGTGGGGTCGTGAAACGAGACTCGTTAAAATTCAATCCATACTGCTCGATCTCTTCTCTCGAGAACGGCAACGCTGGATTGAAATGACCACAAAGCCCTTGCACATATTCACAAGGAACCTCCCATATTCGGAAAAATCCCAAGATGTGATCTATACGGAAACAATCGAAATAATCACTTAACTTAGCGAAGCGTTTTTTCCACCAAGAGAAATTATCTTTCTCCATCGCATCCCAGTTATAAGTCGGGAACAGCCAGTTCTGACCGTTCATGGAAAAGTCATCGGGGGGAGCACCCGCTTGACCATTCATATTAAAATATTTCGGTTCCGTCCAAGCCTCTACACTAGTGCGGCTCACGCCAATGGGTAAATCACCTTTCAATACAACTCCATTCTTACGGGCATAATCCGATACCGACTTGAACTGGTTGTGCAATACATATTGCAAGAAATAAGAGAACGAGATCTCCGGCCATGCGTCACTATCTTCCCGGCATAGGGCGCGAACACGTGTCTTATTGTAAGTAGAATTACCTTGCCATTGAGAGAAATCCGATGTCCCATAACTTTCCCGCAAGAAGCAATAAGTAGCGTAAGGCATCAACCATGACTCATTTTGCGCCAAGAACTCTTTAAACTCCGGCGTATCTAATACGGCCTTACCCTCCCCTGCGAAATATTCTTGACAATAACCCAATTTATATTTCAGTACTTCCTCGTAATCAACCGTATCTTTTGCGTTTAATTCTTTTTGCTTCCCTGCATAAAAAGCAGCTCTCTCCGGATCTTGCAAGGTCCCCAAAGCCGATAAATCCACATACATGGGATGAAGGGCATAAATAGAAATAGCGCTATACGGATAGGAATCCACCCAAGTATGGGTCATCGTCGTATCATTCATAGGTAATACTTGAATGATACGTTGGTGCGTCTTTCTAGCCCAATCCACCAACATGTGTAAATCTCCCAAATCACCTACTCCAAAGCTCTTTTCCGAGCGCAAGGAAAAGACGGGGATAACCGAGCCGGCACAACGCCATAACGGTAAGCTATCCCGGAAGTAAAGACCAGATATAACAACGGTCTCACCCTGTTTCTGGGGAACAAGACTTAGAATACGATTCTCATCACTCTCCCAATACAAAGGTTGACGGGAATCATTATCCCAAACCAAAAATTTATATTCTAAAGGATACCGTATCTCCGCAGCGTCTAAATCAATATGCCATTCCGGGAAAGTATCGCAACTCAGCAATAAAGCCTTGTCCGGATGCCAGTTACCTAAGCATTCTTGATTTCCAGTAATGGCTACACACTGATTCTTTTCCACCCGGGGAGCGGATATCTTTATCACCAATTTTCTTCCACTTCTAACGACCCTCTCATGTGTATTGCAGGGATGAGCGAATAAACTTTTGGTGAAAGCCGAAGAATAAAAGGCTAGATTATCCGGACGGATTTGCCAATAATCATAAAGGATGTAAGAATCAGATTGTCCATCCAATACAATCCGGTGATTCTTCTCCCACTCCTCAAAGATCTGCTTATCATTAACACTTAAGAAATATCTATATTCTATATCTTTTATATCGGGTGGAAGATCCAGTTCCAGTTTCCAGTTTCCATCCCCAGAGTAATTCATCTCCTTAGCCAAAGCAGGTTCCCAAGAGCCTAATTCCGGTATGGAGCCCACTACACATAACTTCTGTCCCCAAACGGTATGGAAGTTTATATTAAAAGTGACTTTCATGGTATATAGATTTAGTCAATTATTTAACCGCATTTAGAGGCTCCGCAATTCGTGCAGATCAAACAACCTTCTTGATAAATCAAGGTCTCCAACCCACAGTTCGGACATTTCTGCCCTTTCGCTTCCATGCCGTTCGGTAAATATTTCTTCAAGGCCCGTTCCACGCCATTCTTCCAAGTATTGATAGACTCGCTATTCAACTCCATACCCTGTACCAGTTTTATAACCTGATCGATAGGCATTCCGTAACGGAGCACACCGGAAATCAATTTAGCGTAGTTCCAATATTCCGGATTAAACTTGCCATCCAAGCCTTCGATTGTCATTTTATAACCGCGTTTATTCTTGAACTGGAAGTCGTAATGCTTATTACCATCCTCATCATAGCTCTTGATGATCGTACCTTTAGAAACGTTTTTAGGTAACATGATACCCTCGTCATCATCGGCCAAACCGGTAAAGATCTCATACGGACGGCCATTCAACAAGCCGACGAAAGCGATCCATTTCTCACGGTTATTCTGGAATTTTACCACATCCGCATCCAATTCACGAGGACGGGTAGATACGATAACCGGTGGTTGCATGCAGTTGCAATCCTCTTTTTTCTTCTTTTTATCTGTCGCAATCAAGACACCGGAACGAGAACCATCTCGATAAACAGTACATCCTTTACATCCGCATCTCCATGCCTCAACATACAAAGAGTCTACCAACTCCTCACTTACATCGTTCGGCAAATTGATCGTTACGCTGATAGAATGGTCCACCCATTTCTGAATGCGTCCTTGCATACGGACTTTTTGTAACCAATCGACATCATTGGAAGTCGCTTTATAATAAGGAGACTTAGCAACTAGCTCCTCCACTTCTTCTTGTGTATATTTCTTACTTGCCGAATAACCATTCGCTTGCATCCACGTTACAAACTTATGATGGAATACGATATACTCCTCGAAAGCGTCGCCTGTCTCATCCACGAAATCCACACGAGCCTCGGAATCGTTCGGGTTTACTTTGCGGCGGCGCTTATATACCGGCAAGAATACCGGCTCTATACCGGAAGTGGTCTGTGTCATCAAGCTAGTCGTTCCCGTCGGAGCGATTGTTAAGCAAGCGATATTACGACGGCCGTATTTCAACATATCCTCATATAAAGCAGGATCAGCCTCACGCAAACGGTTGATGAACGGATTTTTTTCCTCACGCTTCGCATCGAATATCTCAAAGGCACCACGTTCTTTCGCCAACATTACGGATGAACGATAAGCGGCCAAAGCTAATGTCTTTTGTATAAGTTCCGCACAATCGGTTGCTTCTTCTGTTCCATAACGCAAACCTAAAGCGGCAATCATATCGCCTTCCGCCGTAATGCCCACACCTGTACGGCGTCCTTGCAAAGTCTTTCGTTGGATCTTTTCCCACAAATGACGCTCTGTTTGTCTTACCTCCATGGATTCCGGATCCGAGTCGATCTTAGCCAAGATCATCTCGATCTTCTCCGACTCTAAATCAATAATATCATCCATAATCCGCTGGGCCAAACCTACATGCTTCTTGAACAAATCATAATCGAAATAAGCGTCCGGAGTGAACGGATTTACCACATATGAATATAAATTGATCGCTAACAAACGGCAACTATCATACGGACAAAGAGGTATCTCGCCACAAGGATTCGTGGAAACCGTACGGAACCCCAGATCCGCATAGCAGTCTGGTACAGACTCACGTAAGATCGTGTCCCAGAATAGCACACCCGGTTCAGCGGATTTCCAAGCGTTATGAATAATTTTTTTCCATAAGCCAGAAGCATCGATATCCTTCACATAAACGGGAGAATCCGAATCAATTGGATATTGTTGCTTATAGGTACCGCCATTAACCGCGGCATTCATGAAATCATCATCAATCTTCACAGATACATTTGCACCTGTAACCTTACCTTCCGTCATCTTAGCGTCGATAAACGCCTCCGAGTCCGGATGTTTAATAGAAACGCTCAGCATCAAAGCTCCACGACGGCCATCTTGGGCCACCTCACGGGTGGAATTCGAATAACGTTCCATAAACGGAACCAACCCGGTAGAAGTCAACGCAGAATTCTTAACCGGAGAACCTTTCGGGCGAATATGCGAAAGATCATGGCCTACACCACCACGGCGCTTCATTAATTGTACCTGTTCTTCGTCAATACGAATAATCGCACCATACGAATCCGCTTGCCCGTCCAATCCGATAACAAAACAATTAGAGAGTGAGGCAATTTGATAATCATTGCCAATTCCCGTCATCGGACTTCCTTGCGGAACGATGTAGCGGAAATGATCAAACAGGTCGAAAAGTTCTTGTTCCGACAACGGATTCGGATACTTTTTTTCCACACGGGCAATCTCACTTGCCAAGCGATGATGCATATCATTCGGAGATTCCTCATAGATATTTCCAAACGCATCCTTCAAGGCATATTTATTTACCCATACTTTAGCGGCGAGCTCGTCACCGGTAAAGTAATCCAATGAAGCCTTAAACGCTTCGTCAAAAGTGTAAGTTTTACGATCCACAATTATTATATTTATTTTGCGACTGCAAGTTTACGCATACTTTACCAGTTATCCAAATTACCCTACGTTAAAAAGAATACTTATTGAAAAGTTTTCCAAAACCAAACTCGCAACCCCACATTTTCAACTACTTAAACAAAACTAAGCATCAAATAGTTTTCCAAAAAGAAAACTTAACACTTATACGGATCTTCCAAAACAAAGAAGGACGCCTCTTTAAAGAGACGTCCTTATCCTACTATATAGGGATTCTTAATTTAGTTCTTGAGCAAGACCTCGATTTCCTCTACGGAAGACCGGAAAGACTTACTAGTCTCAATCTGGTCTTTGATCGTCTTACAAGCATGCAAGACCGTCGCATGGTCTTTCTTTCCTACGATCTTTCCAATATGGGAAAAAGAGGAGTCCGTATATTTCTTCGCCAAATACATCGTGATCTGACGGGCTTGCACGATCTCACGTTTACGGGAATTAGTCTGGATAACCGATTGCTCCAAGTTGAAATACTTGCAAACGATCTCCTGAATCATCTGTACGGAGATCTGTTTCTTCTCCAACCGAACCGCTTGGCTAACCACACGTTTCGTCAACGGCAGATCGATCTCACGATTATTGATAACCGCATTAGCCATTAAAGAGACGAGAATACCTTCTAAGTCACGGACATTCTCCGTCACATTATTAGCGATAAAGTTAAAGACCTCATCCGGAATCATGATTCCGTCATGGTTGATCTTATTCTTCAGTATCTTTTTACGTAGATCCAGATCCGGACGGCTCAACTCAGCCGTCAATCCCCATTTTAAACGGGTGATCAAGCGCTCTTCCATACCTTGCAAATCCACAGGAGGTTTATCAGAAGTCAAGATAAGCTGCTTACCTAACTGGTGCAAGTGGTTGAAAATATGGAAGAATGTATTTTGAGTCTTATCCATACCGATCAACTCCTGTATATCATCCAACAGCAGCACATCGATATTTTGATAAAAATTCAAGAAGTCATTAGTCGTATTCTTACGGATAGCATCTGTAAACTGTACCCGGAACAAATGCGAAGATACATATAACACTTTCTTTTCCGGATGCAACTCCCGGATACGGGTTCCGATCGCATGGCATAAGTGAGTTTTACCCACTCCTGACGGACCAAAAATAAACAACGGGTTAAACGTAGTCTTTCCCGGATTCTGGGCAACAGCCTCACCCGCCGTACGAACCAGCTTATTGCTCGTACCCTCGAAATAATTATCAAAATTATACTTCGGGTTCAACTGAGGGTCCAAATCCTGCGGAGCAGTCGTCATAAAAGGATTCGGAGCCTTGTTAGCGTCCTTGGGAGTGACTTTCTTTACAGCGGTGGAAGCATTCTCCGCCGGATAATCAACCGTACCACCAGTGGTCTTATCCACCATGATACGGTAGTTAAGAATGGTTCCTTGACCGATTACACGATACAATGTAACTTTCAAAACATTAACATACTTCTCTTCCAGATACTCATAGAAGAATTGACTAGGCACCTGTATGGTAAACTTCTTGTCTTCGTATGATAACGGAACGATAGGTACGAACCATGTGTCAAAAGCTGCCTTAGGCACAATATCCTTTATGACCGCAAGGCACTTATTCCACAATGTTTGATAATCAGTCTGCATGTTTTCTTTCTCTCCCACTAATACTTTTTACATTCGGACTACAAAGTTTAGAAATTAATTCCGAAAAAAAAAGTGCTATTTTGTTTGGTAAATATGAATTTTCAATATCCCTTTTAGATTCAGATAGTTACTAATACCTATCTGATTTACTGCTATTTAGATCGACCAACGTTCAAAAACCCTTTATTTTAGAGACCTCTACAAAAGCGTAAACGCTGACGTCCGGTGACGGAATAAGGCCTCAGGAAGTATCTATCTCACTTTACCTAAAGGCCTTATGCGTATAATCAGCAGGAGTCCCCTAACTTTTTGTCTAATTAGAATGATTCTAAATAACGTCTTTTATGCTATGATTTTTTAACATAATCAAAAAACAGAGAAATGCACGTATCTCTTCGGATTCTCCCGCAAATCAAGCAATAGCTTAGAGGCGTTGTCCATCGTGCTGTTCAGATTATCATACAATCCTTTGTCGTTTAACAACAAGCCGATGCTATTATCCGTCGAGTTCAATTTATCCGTAGTCAACTTCAAGTTCGCCAAGGTCGCATTGATGGAATTGACCGTTGTAGCCAAATCCAATTCTTTCAAGTTGGCGCTCACCTCCGAGAAATTATCCGTCATCGTCTTCAAGTTATTCACGATACCCGGTACATCCTTACTCAACATCTGATTCAACTGACGGGTAGACACCTCTAGGTTGCTAGTCGTTTTTTCGATATGATTCAAGGATTGAGCCAAGGCCGGATGAGCGATCAAGGTTTGCAAGCTACCCAAAATCGTGTCGATCTTCGGCAAAAGGTTCTCAACGCTTGGCAAGATCTTCTCCTGTACGGATTGCATCATATCCTCTTCCATTCGTCCCTCGAGCGTAGAACCCGGCTTCAAAAAGTCATCCACGTAAGTGTTCAAATGAATATGCAACTCAGCTCCGCTTAAGAAAGTATTGACAACCGCTATATAACTTCCCTTATTCAGCCTCATCTTATCTTCCAAACTAACCTCAACGATGATCTTACCGGTCGTATCATAGTCATAAATAATATCACGAACCAATCCCACCTTAAAACCATCCACAAATACAGGGCTGGAAATCGTCACCCCCTTTACGTTGCTGAATGATACGTAGTAATGGTTCACCGGTTGAAACAGGTTAATACCCTTCAGATAATTAATGCCTAAATACAATAACGCCAGACTTACGATCGTCACAAGTCCGATCTTCGCCTCTTTAGTGAATACACTTTTCATTTCCTTTATTTATAATGTATAATTTATTCCTATATCATTAATATTTCACCTTCTTCCCATCCTTAAAAGCGATGATGAAGGCATCTTTAAAATCCTTCGCGATCGTTCGGCGCATCTTCCGGATCGAGTTAAAATCCGAAGTCTCGCCATACGTGTATTTATAGATACCTTTCTCCACATAGAAATCCACGTTCTTGTACCCCTTAAATAACCGGGAGTTCGCAGGAAGCTTCTTATTGGAAGTCAAGAATTGTATCTTATATATAACCTTTCCTTTCGTGTTCCTGTTCACGGAAGTGGTAGAAGAAACTGAGGTTTTCTGTCTTGTAGCTTGCTGTTTTTTATTTAAGATATCAGCCTCGCTCCCCGGAGGCGGAGTTTCCTCATTCGCTACGGGAGCAGCGACAACTCCGGAAAAATTTCCTTTACGACGATCGTAATTCTTCTTATATTTGCAAAAAGCATCGTACAACGCTTCCGCCAATTTATTTTGTCCGGCGGCGGTTCTCATGAACTGCTCTTCTTGACGATTCGAGATATACCCCAACTCGACCAGAACACTGGGCATGCTCGTTTTGCGAAGCACCAAAAAACCAGCCTGTCTTACGCCACGGTCTACCCGCTTACAAGCCCCGAACGATTTCTGTATCTCGGAAGCCAGACTAATACTTTGCTCCATATGCTTATTCTGCATAAACTCGAAAATGATATATGACTCCGAAGAGTTCGGGTCAAATCCCTCATACCGTTGTTGATAATTATCCTCCAACAAGATCGCTGAGTTCTCGCTCATAGCCACCTCTAAGTTCTCTTCGCTACGGGCCAAACCCAGCGTATACGTCTCCGTACCTTGCACGGTACTTCCACGCTTTACGGCATTCGTATGGATAGACACGAAAAGATCCGCCTTATTGCGGTTCGCTATATTCGCACGTTCGTCCAACTCGATAAAACGATCCGTCTTACGAGTATAGATCACACGCACATCCTCCGCGTTATTCTCTATCAGTCGACCCAATTTTAAGGCGACAGCGAGATTTATCTCCTTCTCATTAATATTCGCCCCTCTAGCGCCCGGATCCTTCCCGCCATGCCCAGCATCGATCACGACCGTAAAAGTCTTCTCTCTCGCCTGAAGTCCGGGCAAGAAAAAAAACAACGCAAATAGCAAGTTAATATATAGAAAAGACTTTTTGCTCACTTTCTAAAATTATTGCAAATTCGGGAACAAATGTAGCGCTTTTTTGCTGATTGACAGATGTCTTTTTTTATAATTAAAACAAAAAAAGAGGGCAGTTTCGAAACTACCCTCTTTCATGATATATTAAAGTATCTATTATTCAGAAACAACCTCGAAAGGAACCTCAACGGAAACCTCTTTGTGAAGTTTCAAAACAGCCTTATAGCTACCTACTTCCTTAACAGACTCCTTGATATAGATAATCTTACGATCGATATTCTCGAAACCAGCCTTAGCCAAAGCCTCAGCAACTTGGATATTCGTTACAGAACCGAAGATCGTACCTGTAGAGCTAGTCTTAGCACCAATCGTCAAAGCTACACCCTCTAACTTAGCGGCCAAAGTCTGAGCGTCTTCCTTGATCTTAGCCAATTTGTGGGCACGTTGCTTCAAGTTCTCAGCCAATACTTTCTTAGCAGACTCTGAAGCGATCACTGCCTTACCCGTGGGGATTAGAAAGTTACGTCCGTAACCGTCTTTTACTGTTACGATATCGTCTTTGTAGCCTAAATTCACTACATCTTCTTTCAAAATAACTTGCATATTCTGTCTCCTCTTAATTAATTATTTCATCAAATCGGTCACGTAAGGAAGCAAAGCCAAGTGACGAGCACGCTTTACAGCCTGAGCCACACGACGTTGGAACTTCAAGGAAGTACCAGTGATACGACGCGGAAGGATCTTACCTTGCTCGTTCAAGAATTTCTTCAAGAATTCAGGATCCTTATAATCGATATACTTGATACCGTTCTTTTTGAAACGGCAATATTTTTTCTTCTTAACGTCTACTGAAGGCGGAGTTAAATATCTGATTTCTGATTGAGTTGCTGCCATAATTAATTATTCTCCTTTACTGTTTCTTTAGATGATTTCAGATTTCTTCTCTTAGCTGCATATTCTGCGGCATACTTGTCTTGACGGAAAGTCAAGAAGCGGATCACACGCTCGTCACGACGGAAGTTCAACTCCAACGTAGCGATAACACTAGGATCTGCCTTGAATTCAACCAACTGGTAGAAGCCTGTTGTCTTCTTGTCGATAGGATAAGCTAACTTGCGCAAGCCCCAGTTTTCTTCATTCACGATCTCAGCTCCTTGAGCTTTCAGAAGGTTCGTGAATTTCTCTACCGCTTCCTTCATCTGAGCGTCAGACAAAACGGGAGTCAAAATGAAAACGGTTTCGTAATTGTTCATAAAACGCTGTTTAATATTGATTAATAAAAAATTTTGCGGTGCAAAGGTAGTGATTATTTCGTAATTGACAAACAAATACATATTATTAAAAAGAAAAAACTTTCGCTTAACCTATTTTAATACAAAAAAAATCCACACCCACTCATTCGGGATTCTTTTTGCCCGTCTAAAGGTAAAAACATTTTCTTGACATAAAAAGAAAAGAACCGTATCAACAAAACAAGAATTCATTTCTTGATTCCATTAATACGGTTCTCCAATCCTAATTTTTACCAACACACAATATTTACACAAGTTCTTTTTTCCATGCAATCTCGACTCCTTCTTTTTGAATCCATTGCTGGAAATCCGTTAGCATATTCTTATCGCTGCGAATAATACGAGCGGATATTTGCTTTTTACTGGCATAGGTAATTAATAAACCTACAGCTTCTCCTATTCCCCACTCTACTGGATGGGTACGATAACACCCATTTGTTATGTGAGTCGTCCCTATATTTTTACATGCAGGGAACAAATTATTTACCCGCTGTGGTAATAAAGCACCTAACGGTATTTGAAAACGAAGAGAGTTGAAATCTATATAATTGTCTCCTCCACAAGAAGGATGCAAATCTATATGATAATAACCAATACCAACACTATCATAAAATGCAGCAGCAGTTGTTTCTCCTGATATCAACTTCCTATTCTCTTCGCCCACATGCTCCTCTAAAATTCTAAATTCCGCTTTAATGCGGCGTGACTCCCTTATATAAGGATATTTAGCCATTCCATCTTTCGTACCAAGCAAATTTTTACGGAGCCTTAATCCCTTCCAACCAACACCACCATCTGGTCGTGGGGCTTCAGTCTGTAGCCAATATAACAATGAAAGATTCAAAGCTTTTGCGGCATCCACATGCTTCTGAAATTCATTCTCGGGCACATCTATAATATTCCCTAACATATAATCATTCTGAGGCCAATTAACAAGAGTCGTGCTCCCTTGGTAAGTACCTGGAAGAAAATTATGCTGATCTATAATTCTACGATACATCCAAAAGTTAAAAGCATCCGTTGGTGTTCCATCAGGAATACAGACGGCATGATTAGGTTTTAATGTAGATGGTGTCGGATAGGTCATACTCAACAATTTACCCGGCCATGCAGGAGTTAAATTTGGTATATAGTTAGCCCAAAACGTATAATTATCTGGCTTATCGATTGTCCAATCTTCTCCCGGTATGTATTCCATCGCAAAACAAACAGTAAAAGCCTGATTATTCAAAGGATTTGACTGCTTAGCAGCATGCAGCTCTTTTGTATCTTCTTGCGACTCCGAACCTGTTACATATTCAGTCTTCGTCAGTGGTAGTAAATCACCACACTCTGTCGCATCCACAAAATAAGGAGCGGTCAAGGTAACAAGTTCTCCATTTTGTCTATCTCGTACAGTAACAGCTAACACTTCATCTCCCTGCACATCGGAACTTTGAGCCTTATGATTTAACAAAATTTGTAATTTTCCCGCACTAACATAAGGCATTAGCATTTCCATCAAGACCTCCACAGAAACCATCGGTTCATGGCATATTTTAGATACACCACCATTACCCGGATTTAGATATGGATTATTACGAGCCGCCTCTGTTAAATGATAATGATACCGATAAAAATCACGTATTTTATTTCTATACATTTGATAAGATGCGGTAGCTCCACCAGACTCAATCCATTTATGTTCGTCTGGCGGTACACCTTGCTGAGCAACCTGTCCACCAATCCAATCCGTTTCTTCCGTAAGAATTACATTCATACCATTTCTACAAGCGGCTAACGCAGTTGCACAACCGCCCATTCCTCCTCCAACAACCACAATATCAGCTTTCATTTCCTCTACTTTCGCTCCTCCTTCAATCGGCATGGAAGAGGAAATCTTATTCCCTTTTTGGCAAGCTGTCACAAGAGGAAGCAAAAGCGAGCTTCCTCCTGTCAATAAACTATAAGTCAAAAAATCTCGTCGTTTCATATTTTAATACCCTTTATTTTGAACTAATTTAGGATTACGATCCAATTCTTGTTGAGGAATAGGCCATAACTCAAATTTAGCATCCCAATAACGATTTGCGTCCCTTACTTTCAATTTCTCTTTATAAGACTCATAATCAGGAATATCATTTAAATCATGACGATCCGATTTCTTAAAATAAGGAATATCGGTCTCAGACAAACCTTTATAACGAATTTCCTCGATAGGACGACCATACATCGGTTTCTCATTTTCTAAATCCCCAATTCCCCATCTTCTCATATCGATCAGATGCAATCCTTCAATAGCGAATTCTACCTTACGCTCTCTTCTTACTAATTGACGCATTTTCTCTATATTTCCGATTCTATCAGCCGATACATTGGGCATCCCTACACGATTTCGTACTTGATTGATAGCGTCATAAACGCTCTGATCCAACTCCCCTAGTTCAATCTTCGCTTCCGCATAACCAAGTAAGATTTCCGCATACCGCATGATTGGTACATTTTGACTTGTATAGCTAATATTTTGAGATGTTTCTTTACTATATTTAGCTATAATATAACCACACCCGGCATTGGTAAAACTAGCCCAAGCTGCAGCGCTATTTATATCATCATTATTTCTAACCTCCCATTCACCAGTCGTATAATTATATTGTTGTGTCTCGTCATCATAGGCATTGATAATAACGGTATTCAAAGAACCATTATTACAAGTAGCTGTATCTCCATGCATCCATAAAGTAGCCTTGAAACGAGGGTCCCTGTTCTTTTGTGGGTGATGTACATCATATAGTGGAGATTCATCAATACGTTTCCCATCTATACATTCATAAGTATCTGCCAACAGCATACTCGGATGTCGAGACGTTTGTCCTTGCATACGAGAGACAAAACCAAATCCAGTCCAATTCCTGTGAACATTCGTACCATCAACATTATAGATCATCTCCAAAATCATCTCGTTTCGGACATCTGCTTTCGCCTGTCCTTCCACGACAAACAAATCCTCGTAGTTCAATGCCAGCAAACGTTTCCCGATCACTTTTGAGGCTGCTTCAGCGGCTATTTTAAAATATTCAGTACTTTTTCCTCCGAAATCTAAACTCCCCCCTAATAAAGCCATACGATTGATAAGACCATACGCAAATGATTTATCAACACGTCCTCTATCCATTGCGATCCAATCTAGATATTCGGTAGCTTCATTACATTCGTTTATAATAAAATCCAATATTTTAACCCTTGATGTTTTTTCCACCTCATACTGATCGGAAGTGGGAGGTTCTGTATAAAAAGGCACATCCCCCCATAAAGCGATTAACAGATAATAATAATACGCTCTTAACACACGGACCTCCGATACATACTGTAAAGACTTCTTACTAAGATCATCCATATTCGGCCTCACTCCTGTTAAAAATGCGTTTGCTCTCGCTACGTTCGTATAAAGTTGGGACCAGAATTTAAGTATATCGCTGTTATCCGCATTTAAACCACCTCCCGCACCAATCGTCGTATTCTCATTTCTTTCCAGAGCTAGCCCTGTATAAAAATCAAAGATTGTCGTATGGGCGAGTTCTCCTACAACCTGCATATATAAGTTCGAATATACACCAGTTGCCCCTTCTCTGATTGCGTTCTCATTTGTATAAAATCCCTCGTTTGTGTAAGACGGATTCGTATCTTCTACATCCAAAAAATCACTGCATGATATATTAATAAAAACAAGTAACACGCAAATCGTATAAATGAATCTGTATCTTTTCATAACCTTTCCTTTAAAATTTTATATCGACACCAAATGTATAAACCTGAGTAACCGGATAATAAGATGATACATCACCTTCAGGATCATATCCTTTATATCCTTTTGCTATTGTGAGTAGATTTTGGCCGCTTAGATAAAATCGCACATTACTAAGCCCTGATTTACCTAATATATTCTTAGGCAATGAATAACCTACACTCACGTTCTTTAAACGCATATAAGCCCCACTCTTTACCCAAAAAGAAGAAGGAATATTATTCATGTTTCCTCCGCCTGAACCATCAATCAATAATAGAGGATATTCTGCATTTCGATTCTCTTCAGACCAAGAATCCAACTGATGTTCGTAAACAGTACCTCCCATCCAAAACGGCCTTGCTCCTGCTCCGTTAAAGAATATATCCCGTTTACCCACTCCTTGTAAAAACACATTAAAATCAAAGTTATTCCATTCCGCACCTAGATTCAGACTAAAAGAATAACGTGGTTGTGGATCACCGATAATCGTACGATCCGCATCTGTGATCTGGCCATCAGGTACCCCTTCAGGGCCACTAATATCCTTATATTTTATATATCCGGGCTTTACATTATCTTTATTATTCCCATAAACTGGATAGCTATTAATCTCCTCTTTAGACTGGAAATATCCATCAGCCACATATCCATACCAAGAACTTATAGGGAATCCCTCTTGTGTCGTATTATTATCATTAATATACTTATTTCCATACAGATCCGTCACCTCATTTTTTACATCGGATAACATAGCCCTAATGTTATATTTCACTTTTCCTATCCGATCATGCCACATCACGCTTAAATCCCAACCGTTATTTCTCATATTGCCCGCATTCTCCCATGGAGAAGTCAAACCAACCGCATAAGTCACGGGAAATTGTTGCAACATATCGCTAATTTCACGGATGTAATAATCAAACGTCACATCCAAACGGGTATTAAAAGCGGTAATATCCAATCCAAAATCAAACTGCTGTGATTTCTCCCACGAGATTTCAGGATTAGACAACGCATTGGAATAAATTCCTGTAGTATAATTTTTACTATCTCCAAACCAATACGAGGCATCCAAGGCTAATACAGACGCATATGGATAATAGTCCTTGAGGTCTTGGTTTCCTAAAGAACCATACGAAGCACGGATCTTCAAATTATCAATCGCATCTTTTAATGGATCGAAGAAATGTTCCTCTGATATTCGCCATCCAATAGACACTGAAGGAAAAAATCCCCAGCGATTTTTAGCAGTGAACCTTGATGAGCCATCGTAACGTCCGGTAAGTTCGATTAAATATTTGTCCGCAAAAGTATAATTAAAGCGAGCGAAATATGACATCATAGTCAATTTAGAACTATTGCCATTAACCATAGAAGAAGAGGCATCCCCATGATTCATTTCCTCGTAGCCATCATAGTAATAATTATTACGTGAACCACCAAACGACTTATTTTTGAACTCATCGGTTTGAAATCCCAAAAAGCCCTTAAAATAATGCCTTTCATTGAAAGTATTTTCATAAGTCACCTGAGCGTTAAACTGGTTCTTAATTAACTGATACCACTCCTCGTACCTAGATTTAGTCGTAGGATAAGTCATGATAAAATTACCACCTTCATAAGTATCATAGGTATTCTGAAACTTATCTTGTTTATTCTCATACCGCCTGCTGGCATAACTGGCCAAGATCTCCATACCTTTGATTGGTGTCAAAGCGAGAGTTCCTTTTACATCTATATCATTATTATCTACAACCTTAACCCCACCATCAATCGCTTGCGCTAACGGATTGATACCATTTTGGCCATTTCCCCAAGTTCCATCATTATTAACAGCCCCAAAAAGAGGTGTAAAACGCAACGTACTATTTATAATATTATTTGTTCCACTCGTCGGGTCTTTTTGAATGCTTCTACGGATATTCAGGTTTAAACCCGCCCTAAGCCACTCTGTTAGCTTAACGTCCGTGTTTGAACGAATAGCAGTACGTTTGAACGAATTATTTGGTATTAAACCATCCTCATAATTATAGGAAGCATTGACAAATGTCTTTAACACATCACTACCACCACTAACACTAAGTGAATGATTGTGTGTTAACGTGATTTCATCAAATACTAGATCTTTCCAATTCGTATCATACCTATGAATATTATCTGCCCCAGAAGTCTTATAGGCATTAATTACCTCTTCCGAATATTGAGGGGCTTGATTATTATTAACGCACGCTTGATTGATAGCCTCCATATAAGTGACCGCATCTACGGGATTAGGAGTCGAGGTAGGCGTACGAAATCCTACATAACCATTATAAGAGACCGATAATTTATTTTCTTTAGCCCTTTTGGTTGTCACCAAAATGACACCATTAGAGGCACGAGATCCATAGATCGACGCTGATGCAGCATCTTTCAATACAGAGACAGACTCTATCGCATTCATATCGACAGAGTTCATATCCCCCTCAACCCCATCTATCAATACCAAAGGCTCACTATTCGAATTGATCGATCCCGTTCCTCGGATTTGGATGGAGGCCGTCGCTCCCGGAGCTCCGGAACTTTGGGTAACAACCATACCCGGTATCAAGCCTTGTAAGGCTTGAGATGAACTGGAAAGGTTTCGCTTCGTTAAATCCTGACTAGAAATACTTTGCACCGCTCCCGTCAGATTTACCTTCTTTTGTGTTCCATATCCAACAACGACCACCTCGTCTAAAGCTTGCGTATCCTCGCCAAGTTTAATGGAGAAATCGGTCTTTCCTGAGACCGATAATTCTTGCGTATTATAGCCGATATATGAGACTTGAAGAGTAGCATTACCGCTTACCTCTAACGTGAATTTTCCATCAATATCAGTGATAGTTCCGTTTGCAGTCCCCTTCTCCACAACATTTGCACCAATCACAGGGATACCTTGGTTATCGACAATCACACCCGATACTCTTTTTCTGTCTTTCGTGGTATCATCCGCTTTCTCCGGTACAATAAGTATGTAATTTCCATTTGTCTTATATGTGTACCCCGTATTCTTTAACAATTGCGATAAGGCCAACAAGACTTCCATTTCTTTTTGATCCATCAAGACCTTTCTCGACACATCCAATTGACTATCATTATAGGCTATCTTATAAGTCGAGACTGACTCTAGTTTCTCAAATGCTTGTTTTAAAGAGATAAAACCGTCATGAAATGTCACTTTTTGCGCATCAATAGGCAAACTCCGAACCATAGCAAGACTCAAACAAAGAATAGTGATACATATAGATTTATTCCTGTTCATGCGATATTAGATTTTTTAGTTAAACATTTATATTTCCTTCTATAGTACGTACTCGTTATTAGGACAAGGAATACGAAGGATACACCTAACAGAACAAAGTTAACAAATGTAAAACGCAGAACATTGAGTAATAGAAATTTCAAATGGACACAAACACCAAACTGTTTATCGAAAGCTCGTATCTATTGTTCAGCTCGACAAACAAACAGTGAGATAAAGTTTTTACTTCTAATTGGTAAACACACTCGTTTCTATATATACTTTCACTTTTAAAAGAAGACTAAGAAATATACATTTTAATCAATATAGACTCCATCCTCTTTGATCTGATACTCTAAACCAGGTACTATCTCCTTGAGCAGCATCATGATGTTCACCAATGACTCATTCTTATTGAAATGGATCGTAAGCCGGTTGGAATGATAAGCGGAGGTACGCAAATGCACCTTCACATTATAGACACGTTCCAAGGTTTTTAAAATATCCTCGAAAGAATCGTTGTTAAACAACAAGCCTCCCTCTTTCCATGCCGAGTAATCCGAGCCCACCACCTGCCGCACGTCCACCTTTCCCCGGGAAGGGATGTAGACAAGCTGCTCGTTAGGACTCAATATACATGGAGCCACCGAGGGATCATCAGGAAGGATCTTCAAGGAACCTTCCTCCAAGGTTGTCGTTATCTTCTCTTGGTCCGAGTAAGCGGATAAATTAAACTCGGTACCCAACACTTGTACCCGCATCGCTTTCGTCCGCACAATGAAAGGTTGCTCAGGACGTTTTCGCACCTTGAAATATCCCTCTCCCACCAGATAGATCTCTCGCTTATCCCCGATAAAGTCGGATGGATAAAGCAGCAAGGTACTGGAATTCAACCAGACCTCGCTACCATCGGGCAAGGTGATCCGCTCCCGCTTGCCGGAAGGTACGAACCGCTCCATAAAAGCGAGCTGCCTGACATCCCGTGCGTCTCTATATAGATAATAAGAAACACCCAACGACAACAAAGGGATCAGCCAGATAGCGGCGATACGCACCCATGCCGGGATACGCAGACAGGGACGGGGCCTCACGTCCAATGTATTCTCCAACCGGGCGAAAGCCATCTCGCTTCGTTTATCCGCCTCCGGAAAACCGATCTCATTCCAGATCTCCCGTAAAACCTCTTCCTTTTCCCGTTCGTCTCCCGGCTCCGCCAATCGTTGATGTACCCGATCCACCATCTCCCCGGAGAACGAATGATGGAAAAAGTATTTTAATATCTTTTTTATAGGACTCATTCCTGCTTTTCTATTTTATCTTGTTTATAGGACCTACTTTTCTCACTTCACCCTCAATTCATTAACATATCATAACAAGAAGGAAAGTCAATACTACGTTCCGCAATTCCCTTAACGCTAGATTCAAATGTTTTTCCACGGTCTTTTTTGAGAGTTGTAAATTCTCGGCGATCTCTGTGTTCGACAATCCCTCATTACGGCTCATCCGGTAGATCATCCTCCGCTGTGGCGGCATGGTCTCTACAATCATATCCACCAACAATCGCAAATCCTTAGCGACTAAATCCTCATAAGGCGTACTTCGCTCCTCGTCTTCCTCCGAAGCACTCTCCAAGCTCACGAGATTCACCCGGCGGGATTCGATATAATTGAACGCCGTATGCTTCGCCAGCACATAGAGGTAGGAACCGAACGTCCTCACTTCCGTGAAACGACTCCGATGCGTCCAAAGCTTTAGGAAAATCTCTTGGGTCAAGTCCTCGGCATCACTCTCGGACTTCACGAGTCCCAGCACGAAATAATAGACTTTCAGATGGTAACGCATGAACAATTCCCGGAAAGCGGTATGATTTCCAACGGCAAATTGTTCTAAAATGGATTTTTCATCTGTCATCTCGATTAACTCCTTTCACGATACGGTGGGAGCAAATAAAGTAATAATAACCGGCCGTAAGAACGTTTTTTTGTTAATAAACACAAAATTGAAAGGAATCCACTGTATATCAAGCCCTCCCTTCCCGAAGATTTAAGGCTTCTAAAGGCATTCTTTAGCCGTTTTTTCCGTACCTATTCATCTTCTACCATCCGTTGTATGATCATCCACCAACTGTTAGAAGATCATGCAACAGATGGTGGATGATCATTTAACGGCTGATAGAATATGAAAGTCTACGCTCGAAATCCTTTAAATGTAGGTTTCTTTCGCCTAATGTGTGATGAAGAATCGCTTACCGCTTCCTTATGTTCTTTTTTTTGTCTAAGTTTGTTCCTTCAATGACATTCAATATGTATTGGTTACATCATTCTATCAATTTACTCAAGATCGTGCCCTTTTTGGGTGGTTGGTTATCCGACCGGTTGCTGGGAGACCCGGAAGGTTGGCCCCATCCGATCGTATGGTTTGGCAAAGCGATCAGCGCCGGAGAGAAAGCGTTGAATAAAGGCTCCGAGCGGGTCCTAAAAGGCGGCATACTGGCAGTCGTGCTTATCCTTGGCGTGTATTTAATCTGCGAGTGGATATTGTCGTGGGCTTGGATCATACATCCGCAGTTCAGTGGGTTGCTGACGGCTGTCGGCGTATTTTATTGCCTATCCGGAAAGACGCTTATCAAGGAAGTGAAGGCGGTGTTCGAGGCCGTGGACCGTAGCACGGAAGAAGGACGGCGGCAAGTGGCACGGATCGTGGGGAGGGATACCTCGAACCTGTCGCCGCAAGAGATACGGGCGGCAGCGTTGGAGACCTTGTCCGAGAACTTAAGCGACGGCGTGATCGCCCCGATGTTTTGGTTTGCCCTGCTGGGGTTGCCGGGGATGATGGCTTACAAGATGGTGAATACGCTGGACTCGATGATCGGTTATAAGAATGAGCGTTACCTTGAGTTCGGACGGATAGCGGCGCAAATCGACGATATCGCCAATTACATCCCGGCCCGCCTCACGGCCTATTTGATGTTGCTGGTCTCCAATAATTGGGGGAAAAGGGATTTCGTACGGCGTTTCGGCCCTGAACACGCAAGCCCTAATTCCGGTTATCCAGAAGCGGCCTTGGCGGCGGTCTTGGACTGCCAGTTCGGGGGGACGCACGATTATTTCGGCAAACCGGTGGAGAAGCCTTATATCGGAACGAACGCGAGGCCTTTCACGACCGAGGATATGCGTATCGCCATTCAAGTGAATAGTAATACGGAACTGTTGATGGGTGTGATCGTCACCCTTATTTTACTAATAATATAATATTAATAATATGGAAATTAGATTAAACAAACTGATAAGCGAAGCCGGTGTTTGCTCACGCCGGGAAGCGGACAATTTCATCGAGATGGAACGGGTAACCGTAAACGGCAAGCAACCGCACGTAGGCCAGAAGGTCACGGCAGAGGATGTCGTATTGGTGGACGGTGAACGCTTGAACGTAGAGAAATATATCCGCCTGCAAGAGGAGGAGAAAAAGGAGATGCAGCAAGAAAAAGAATTACTCGGCACGCTCCGGAAAGCGAAACCCGAGAACAAGGGAGGCCATGAAGGCGCTAAAATGGAGAAGTTCGGAAAGTTCAATAAATACGCTGCCGCCCGTAAGGCGCAGAAAGAGGGAGGCTGGAAATCCAAGACCGCCAAGCTTACCGATGAGGAGAAGTTATTGCGGGATGCCTTACGCCCCAAGTTCGGAAAGGCACTGAGCAAATCGGCGGTGGCGCAGCGGATCGCCGCCAACCCGAAATCGGCCGCCCTTCGGAAGACGAGCAAGAACAATCCGATCAACAAGGCTAAACGTGCCGCCCACCGGAAAAACAGGAATCACGAAGGCGATGAGTAAGAAAGTGATCTTAGTGACTGGAGGACAGCGGTCCGGCAAGAGCGGATACGCACAGAGGCTCGCCTTATCGCTGTCGCCCAAACCGGTTTACCTAGCTACCTCCCGAATCTGGGACGAGGAGTTCCGGAAGCGGGTGGAACGCCACCAGCGAGACCGTGGACCCGAGTGGACCAATATAGAGGAAGAGAAATACTTGAGCCGCCACGATCTTACCGATCGTGTCGTGGTGATCGATTGCGTAACCCTTTGGGGAACGAATTTCTTCTTCGACAATCAAAGCGACGTGGAATTATCTCTCTCCCTCCTCAAAGCGGAGTTCGATAAACTCTCCCGACAAGATGCCTACCTGATCTTCGTGACAAATGAGTTGGGTATGGGAGGTGTGCCGATAGACGAGGTGCAACGGAAATTTACCGATATGCAAGGCTGGCTCAACCAATACATCGCCTCGAAGGCGGACGAGGTTGTCTTGATGGTCAGCGGAATCCCCGTCAAGATCAAGGAATAAGAACAACGACTTATATAAAATACTACTATCATGATACAATTTCACATCGAGGCCCCGGACAAAGGGCTGGAGGCCGCTTTACAAGACAAGATCGATAATCTGACAAAGCCGAAAGGCTCATTGGGAACGCTCGAGGCGCTCGCCCTGCAAGTGGGATTGATCCAGCAAACCTTATCGCCTGTCTTGCGTCATCCCGTGAACGTAATCTATGCATCGGATCACGGCATCGCCGACGAGGGCGTAAGCAAATCTCCCAAGGAGGTAACTCGCCAAGTGATCCATAATTTCTTGAACGGAGGAGCGGGAGTTTGCTACCTTGCCCGCCAGCATGGGTTTGAGTTGAAGATCGTGGATGGCGGCGTGGATTTCGATTTCCCCGTTATCCCCCAACTTATCGACCGCAAGGTGCGCAAGGGAGGAACCCGTAACTTTCTTCACGAGGCGGCCATGACCGTGGAGGAAATGGAGAAAGCCCTTCAATACGGAGCCGATATCGTGACGGATTGTTACAACGAAGGCTGTAACGTGATCAGTTTCGGAGAGATGGGTATCGGGAATACGGCGGCTTCCAGCATGTGGATGACTTGCCTCACGCAAATCCCATTGATCGACTGTGTGGGGGCCGGTAGTGGACTGGACAGCGAGGGCGTACGGCATAAATACAACGTACTGAAACGCTCGTTGGAGAATTACAAAGGGGATGGAAGCGCCTTGGATGTAATGCGCTACTTCGGAGGGTATGAGATGGTTATGGCTGTAGGAGGCATGTTGCGTGCCGCCGAACTGAAGATGATTATCCTCGTGGATGGTTTTATCATGACGAATTGCGTATTGGTGGCTTCCCGCTTATATCCGGAAATGCAATCGTATTGCGTATTCGGGCATTGCGGCGACGAGGCCGGGCATAAACGAGTACTGGATTTTTTGGGGGCAAAAGCATTGCTCGATCTAGGGCTACGGCTGGGAGAAGGTTCCGGCTCGGTATGCGCTTACCCGATACTCGACTCCGCCATTCGCATGATCAACGAGATGCATAGTTTCAAGCAAGCGGCAATCACCAAATATTTCTGATATGTTGCGGATACTCGCTGCGTTTATATTCTTTACTCGGTTACCGTTCTGGCGGTTGGCGGAGGTTCCGGCGGCCTGTTTCAAGAATATCGTGAGCCATTGGGCGTTGGTCGGTTGGCTGACGGCTGGTTTGTCGGTATTGGTCTTGTACGCTACCTCCTTGATTCTTCCGCCATCCGTGGCGATCTTATGCGCCATGATTGCCCGATTGCTGATAACTGGCTGCCTGCATGAGGACGGGCTGGCGGATTTCTTCGATGGTTTCGGCGGCGGCACGAGCCGGGAACGCATATTGGCGATCATGAAAGACTCGCATATAGGCAGCTATGGGGTAATCGGACTGATTTTCTACTTCGGACTGTTCTACCTACTAGTAAGCAGTCTCCCGATCGAGCTAGCGGGATCTGCCATACTGGCTGGAGATCCTTTTTGCAAAGGCGTCTCCAGCATGATCATCAATCGCCTGCCTTACGCGAGGAAAGAGGAGGAAGCCAAGAACAAGACCGTATATAGCCGAATGACCTCTCGAGAATATGTATTTAGCATCATTTGTGCTTTCTTACCATTATTATGGCTTCCCCAACCTGTTTACTTACTAGCGGGTATATTCCCGGTTATCACTTGGTACTTCCTCACCTCTTTCATGAAGAGAAAGATACAAGGATATACGGGAGACTGCTGTGGAGCGACTTTTCTTCTTTGTGAGTTAAGCTTCTATATGGGTTTCGTGATCATCTATCAAACTATATAATTATGGAGATTTATTTAATCAGACATACCTCTGTCGATGTTCCCGCCGGCTACGCCTACGGGCAAACCGATGTTCCATTGAAACCGACCTTCGAGGAAGAGGCGGAAGAGGTAAAAAAAGGCTTGAGCGATCATACGTTCGATAAGGTTTGGACAAGTCCCCTTACCCGCTGCGTGCGCTTAGCTAATTATTGCGGCTTTCCGGAGGCGGAGAGAGAAGACCGTATCAAGGAGGTGAATTTCGGGGAATGGGAAATGAAGTCATGGAATGAGCTATCCTCCGATCCCCGCTCAGAGGCTTGGTTTAAGGATTGGGTTAATAACCCGACTCCAAACGGTGAATCCCTACAAGATCAATACGACCGGGTTAGCGACTTCTTGAATGAGCTTCGCAAAAGCGGGCTGCAAAAGGTATGCCTGTTCGCGCATGGCGGGGTATTGACTTGTGCCCGGGTCTACGCTGGCGAATATCCTTTGCAAGACGCTTTTAAGAACGTACCCTCTTACGGGGCTATCGTAAAATTAGTGCTGGATTAACCAAAATCCGGCACATTTCGAAAGGATTAGATGCGGCCACGCCACATCTCTACAACGGCTGGTGTATATACCAAAAAAAGGAGCCAATCTTTCGACTGACTCCTTCACCTAAGACGGCGGCTACCTACTCTTCCACTGTTACGCAGTACCATCGGCGTGACGAGGCTTAACTTCTCTGTTCGGAATGGGAAGAGGTGGATCCCTCGTGCTATAGCCACCTTAATTT
>NZ_JAMOKU010000048.1:0-39755 GCF_023656845.1 Parabacteroides sp. Y3-G-102
AAAGTATCTCTGATGGCAGAATCAACTGTGCCAATGCTAATAGTCCTTGATTGTTCATGGTACAAAGGTGCAAATTTTCTATAGAATTAAAGAATTTTCCCCCTGATTTATCGGGTGAGCCGTTTTGATCGTTGTTTATTGATCTTTTATGGAAAACTTTGAGTGTTATCTATCGGTTATTATATAGAAGATTTCGAGATAGAATTTCATAATTTTGTTTTTGATGGGATAAGGGCTATTAAGCAGGATTCCTGTATTTGAGATTAAACAGATTGTAAATATTTAAAAAGTAGATAAGATGGAAACATTTGACGATATCATTAAAGGGGATAAACCTGTATTGGTGGATTTTTTTGCGACATGGTGCGGCCCGTGTAAGGTGTTGAGTCCGACGGTCGAGGCATTGGGGAAGGAGTTGGCGGGACAAGTGCGTGTCCTTAAAATTGATGTAGATAAGAACGAGGCACTTGCCACACAGTTGAGGATCCAATCCGTACCCACTTTGATCATCTTTAAGAAAGGTGAGATCGTATGGCGCTCTTCCGGCGTGATGGATCACGGAAGCCTATTGCGGAAGGCGCAAAGCTATATCGATTAAAAGCCGTTCATCGGGATCAATACCGTTGGGATCAATAATAGGAATCCTAGGATCACTAGGACAAGGATGAATTTCCATGCCCATTTGAACCATTTATCATACGGAATACGGCTTACTCCTAGAACCGCTATCAGAACACCAGATGTGGGAGTTATCAGGTTCGTGAAGCCATCGCCAAACTGAAAGGCCATGACGGTGGCTTGCTTGGATAAACCGATCAACTCCGAGAATGGGGCCATGATAGGCATGGTGAGGGCCGCTTTGGCACTTCCGGAAGGAATAACTAAATTGATAAGCGTTTGAATAACGTACATCATCCCGACCGTAGCTACTTGTCCCAAACCTTCCATCCCTTTCGCTAGGTTAAAGAGAATCGTATCGATCACTTTACCGTCTTGCAGGATTACGATAATACCTCCAGCTAAGCCGACAACCAAGGCGGCGCTCATAATATCCTTGCAGCCCTCTAAGAATAGTTTCACAAGCTCATTCGGATCGCGTCCATTGGCAATTCCCGCCGCTATGCCCAAGGCGAAGAACAAGGTCGCTATTTCCATAATATACCAACCGTAGCCCATTACGCCTGTTATCAAGAAAAAGATCGTGAAGAATAAAAGGTTCAATATATATAAGTGCACGGTTTTCCGTAGGGCAAATATCGAGCTGATCACGAACGCTACGCTAAGAATCGGAATTAAGGGTAGTCCCTTGATTACGCTATTTCCTATTTTTAAGGATGTCTGGGGGTAATAGAACGAAAAGATAACGAGTACGATAGCCAATAGGACGAAACTGATCCATGCGGCTTTCGGGGTTCTGTATACGATTTCCAAGGAATTGGTACTATGCAAATCTCTCCAATATTGATCATCCTCATAGACTGGTGACAATTGAGGGTTCTTTTTTACCTTGGCGGCATAACGCAATATCCATGTGAAGCCTACCACATTGATAATACACCAGCAAACGATGCGATACTCGATACCGGAGAAAAGAGGAATCCCCGCCAAGCCTTGCGCTATACCGATCGTGAAAGGGTTTAAAATCGCCCCGGCGAAACCTAATCCCGCCGCTATAAAAACCATACATACGCCAGTTATGGAATCGTACCCCATAGATATCGCCATCGGGACCAAGACCAGACAAAAAGCGATGGTTTCCTCACTCATCCCGAATACGGCTCCGAATAGGCTGAAAAGTAGCATGATAGCAGTTAATAAGAAATTGTCCACACCTATTTTACGAAGGATAGGGTTGTTCTCCATTTTGCGTGCTTTCCGCAGGAAACTGACTGTTCCGATATCAAATGCCTTACTGTCGTTCACGATCCAGAATGCACCACCGATGATAAGGATAAAGACAATGATATCCGCCTTGTCTACAAATCCTTTATAAAAGGCGGAGAGTACTTCCCAAGTCTGAGGTACGCTTTCCACGGATTCATATACAACGGTTCGCTCTCCGTCCGGGCTGATACTTTCCGTATATTGCCCACCGGGAATAACCCATGTCAATATGGCGCAAAATAAGATGATGTAAAAGATAATTACGTATGTGTGGGGTATTTGTCTCTTTTTCATGATTCTGTTTTTTCGTCTTCTTCTGTTAATATTCCGATCTCGGGAAGGATAGCTCGGGCCTCACGGTCACTAAGCGTATCTACGTCTTTGAGTTTACGTTGGATGGCACGGGTACGGGTACCTAAAACCTCTTCTATTTGCCCGCTGGCGGTTTGCAAGTTCTTTTGGGCTTTCTCGAGCATACCGCCTACTTTCTCGAATTCTTTTTTCACGGCCCCTAAGATCGTCCATACCTCCCCTGAGTGCTTTTGGATCGCCAATGTACGGAAGCCCATTTGTAAACTGTTTAGTATGGCCGCTAGGGTAGTGGGACCTGTTACGACTACCTTGTAGTTTCGCTGCAAGTCCTCCAATAAAGCGGAACGGCGTACGACCTCGGCGTAAATGCCCTCGAACGGCAGGAACATAATGCCGAAATCGGTCGTGGCGGGAGGCGCCAGATATTTGTCCGAAATATCTTTAGCCATCTTCTTGATCGTTGTCTCCAATAATTTTCCGGCTGTCTCGATCGCTTGGGAATCTGCGGCATCGTAAGCGTCTAGGAGCTGTTCGTATACATCTTTCGGAAATTTAGCGTCTATGGGAAGGTATACGAATTCTCGGGCATCATCCCGCCCGGGGAGCTTGACTGCGAATTCAACGACAGCGTCCGAACCTTTCCGGGTACGCACGTTCGCCTCGTACTGCTCGGGGGCCAATAACTGCTCCAATAACATACTGAGTTGGATCTCCCCGATATTTCCCCGGGTCTTAACATTACTAAGTACCCGTTTTAATCCTCCTACATCCTGCGCTAAGGTTTGCATCTCGCCCAGTCCTTTTTGTACACTTTCTAATTGTTCGGTGACTAAACGGAAAGATTGCCCGATACGGTCGTTCAATGTCTTTTGAAGTTTCTCGTCTACGGTGACTCGGATTTCTTCCAGTCTTTTTTCCGTGTTATCCACTAATCTCTGCTGGCGTTCGTCCAAGGCGGCGAATTTCTCTTTCTGCAACCTGTTAAAAGAATCGATACCACGTTCGAAAGCTTCCCTGAACTCGTTCATGGAATGAGCCAGTTCTTCTCGGTTATCTTTCGCTACCAAACGGCTTTCTTCCCGGTTCAGGCGGAAGTCTTCCCTAAAGTTTTTCTCGATACGGTCGAACGAGTGTTGTATCTCGTTTAGCAACTTTTCCAGGTCTTCTTTGTTATTATTTAGCTGTTTAGGACGCAAAAGGATTTGCATCACGATGATTATAAGAAGTCCGCCGATAATAATCCAATCCATCTGTTTTTGATTTTGACGTCAAAGATAGGTAATCTGTATTTTGCAACAGTGGTTAAATAGAGTTAAATAAAAGAACATTGTTTATTTTCGTTTGTTTTATCGACAGAAAGCTGCTTATATTTGTGCAGCCAACTTAAGTAAGACTATTAAATTTACATACAAAGATGGCAAAAGTAACATTAAAAGGTAACGAGATTCATACGAACGGCGAGTTGCCGAAAGTTGGGACAGAGGCTCCGGACTTCAAGGGTGTAAAAAGTGATTTATCCGAATTGTCGTTAAGCGACTTGAAAGGAAAGAAAGTGGTGATAAATGTTTTCCCGAGCTTGGATACAAGTGTATGTGCGGCCTCGGTAAGACGCTTCAATAAAGAAGCCGCTTCGCATCCGGATACGGTAGTATTAGCTGTTTCTAAAGATTTACCTTTTGCGCATGGACGTTTCTGTACTACGGAAGGTATTGATAAGGTGATTACATTGTCTGTGTTCCGGTGTTCATGTTTTGAGGATAAGTACGGGATGCTTCTGGTAGACGGTCCGCTGAAAGGGTTATTAGCCCGTGGCGTGATAGTGGTCGATGGAGCTGGTAAGGTGGTTTATGAGGAACTTGTTCCCGAGATTACTACCGAGCCGAATTACGATGCGGCTTTAGCTGCATTGAAATAAATGTAGTAGATTATTGTTTTTCATTGGTTAAAGTTAAGGGTTAGTGTAGGAGGCCGTCGGATGTGAATCCCGCGGCCTTCGTTTTTGTGTGAAGAGGCTAAAGTTTTCCTTCCAGCTCGTCGACGATTTGCCCATCGAAGAGATTGATGATACGGTCGGCGTAGGTCGCATCATGTTGCGAGTGTGTCACCATGACGATCGTAGTCCCTTCGGCATTCAGTTGACTGAGTAATTTCATAATTTCAAGACTGTTTTTAGAGTCGAGGTTTCCAGTCGGTTCGTCCGCCAATATCAGCATCGGTTTACCTACGACGGCGCGAGCGATGGCGACACGTTGCTGCTGGCCGCCGGAGAGTTGCTGCGGATAATGTTTGGCACGTTGGCTGAGGCGTACTTTGCGCAGGATGTCGAGTACTTGTTGTTTGCGCTCAGCCTTGGGGATGCCGAGGTATTTCAATTGGAGGTCTACGTTTTCCTCGACTGTAAGCTCGTCAATGAGATTGAAGCTTTGGAAGACGAAACCAATGCGTCCCTTGCGATAGCGTGTACGGTCTTTCTCCTTTAGGTGTCCCACCTCTTCGCCTTCTAATAGATAGCTGCCCTCGTCCGGGTTATCTAGCAGGCCGAGAATATGCAGCAGGGTTGATTTGCCGCATCCGCTGGGTCCCATGATGGCGATGAACTCGCCCTTTTTCACTTCCATGCTTATGCCATTGAGCGCGATGGTTTCTACTTCTTCCGTCCGGAAGTTTTTGCTGAGGTTCTTTATTTGAATCATGACTTGTCTTGTTTTTGTGAGAATGTATACCTATTATAGAATGTTGCTTTTATTCGGTCCGGATACTTTTGATGGGGTTACGGCGGGCGACTTTTAGGGTTTGCCCGATGATTGACACGAAAGCGATGGCTATGGTTGCCAAAACTGCCGCAGTTATGAGATACCACGGGAAGGCGATGCGGTTATAGAACGACTCTAAACTGATTTGAACCGCTTTCACGCTGATGGGCAGGGCGAAACAGGCGGCAAGCAACGAGAGTGCCATGAATCGTTTGGAAAGTTCCCATACCGCGCCACTTGTCTCGGCTCCCATCACCTTGCACAAGGCGATCCGTTTGCTTTGCTGTTCGGTGTAGCTTATCGACATGGCCAGCAGTCCCAAGGCAGAGATGAGGATGGAGATGGTCATGAAGCAAAGGACAAGCATCAACGTGTTCTTCTCATGGGTTAAATCCTTGTCCATATAATCGTCGATATAATCGGCTTCCAAGTCTTTCGGCATCCCGATCACTTCATTGGACACTTCCCTGCAAGTGCGGCGGATGGCGGCTAAGGCTTCCGCCCGATCGCCTTGTGCCTTGACGATTTGATGGATGATGTAGCCTTGTGGGTTCAACACCATAACGGCTCCATGCGAATCGGGTTGGGGTGTGTTCAACGCGCCCAGCGAACGATAGTTGCGGATGACACCACAGACGTTGTATCGATAGCCGCCCTTGTCGCTATTTTTTCCAAAATGGGGTCTGCCGGATGAAAGCTGGTAACGACGGCAAGTCTCTTCCGTTACCCAAACCATGTCGGGCAGTGGGTCAGACCAACGTTCTACCACTTCGAAGCCCAACAGCCGGAATGCGGCGCTGTCCATATCCGAAAGGTGGAGCCACGAGTATCCTTCTTCTTCCGATTGCAGTACACCATCGTGACCAGTGAAGAAAGGCAGTCTTCGTGCCAATGCTACTTCTGTCACTTGGGGTAATGCCTGTAAACGTTTCTGGAGGATGACTTGCTTGTCGTAGGTGTGTCCCAAGTCCCATGTCTTGACGAATACTAGGTCTGTATTATAACCGGTCGGCAGGGTGGCAAGGTGGTATATTTGGAAGGCCATGGTGAGTCCCAAGGTGATGAGTACCGTGCTGATGACATTCTGCACGATGATGAACAAGCGGCTGAACAGTTGCTTGTTGTGCATGCGGAAATTTCCTTTTACGATATCTATCGGACTGTATTTGTAGGTGATGATGGCTGGTAACAATCCCGATATGCCGGCGATTCCTACCCATAGTAACAGCGAATAGGCTACCATCGCCGGTGAAGAGACCAAAGCGATCCGGGTGGAGAGCAAGTACTCGAAATAGGGCTTTGTGATGACGGCAACTAAGCAACCGCCGATGAAACAACCGGTTGTGAAGATGGCGGACTCTGCGAGGTAGCGCAATACGATTTGCCCCGCCGAGTCACCCATCAACCGGCGGGTTGCCATTTCATGGGCTCGTTTGCTGGTTTGCGATACAGTTAGGTTGATGTAATTGAAGATAGCCGAGAGGAGCAACACGAATGCCAACGAGAACAAGATTTGTACCTGTTTCCGTGTCCCTTTACGGAAAGGGCCGTATTGGTTCAGGGGAGAGAAATAAATCTCGTCCATGCGTGTCACCGAAGAACCCCAAAAAAGCCTGTTCGTGCTGTTGTCTTCTTTCCAGTATTCCCAATAGCCTTTATACTTATCGAGTAGTTTACGGGTAACAACATCGGGAGTTACCCCTTCTTCCAACGTAATGAGTATTTGCGTTGAACCATAACTGTCCATCCATGCATAATCCTTTTCTGCCAGTTTGAAAGGAATCAAGATGTCTATCGGTTTCAACAGCTCTGTCGAGCTGAAAGCCGGGAGAACCCCAATGACCCGTAGCGGTGTCTGGTTCAAGTACATCACGGTACGGCCGATCGGATTTTCATTCCCGAATACTTTGTGGGCGAATGGCTCGGAGAGGATGACCTCGTCTGTTCCGATCAGTGCTTTGTTGCGGTCGCATCCGATGAGCGTATAGTTGAGCATCTGGAAAAAATTAGGATCTGCCGCGATGCCGTTTACTTGATAATATTGGTTGTCTACCATGAAGTCGGCCGCTTCAATATGGATCAGGTGTGTCCACTCTTTTATTTCCGGAATGGAAGGGAACAATTCCGGGGCAGTCTCGGTTGTCATACCGATCCCATCTCCATAGCCGACAGCATATAATTGGTGAGAGTACGATTGATTGTTACCGATATTAAATTCGGTGTCAGCATACGAGGTCAGAAGGATGACAACTCCCAGTGCGATAGCTAATCCGAAGAACTGGATGGCTGTGTAGAGTTTGTTGCGGTCGAGAAAGGTAAAGTACGATTTCATATTTTGCTTGTTTTTGATACAAAGGTATAGAGCGGTTGGCATCTGGCAAGGGCTTGGATGCCCGGTTGCGGTAGTTTGTATGAAAATCATACACCCGCTTGTATGATATTCATACAGCCTTTTTCCGTACCTTTATCCCCGATAAAAGAGATAAAGGAAAACAAACGAATCGGATATGGCGAATTACGGGACAATATTGGTGGTAGATGACAATCCGGCGATTCTTACGGCGGTCAAGATCTGCTTGGCCGGTGAGTTTGACAGGGTATTGACACTCGCTTCTCCCGACACGCTTCTTACGGTATTGGCACAAGAGGTGGTGGACGGGATTTTGCTCGACATGAACTTCACGCAAGGGGGAAACTCCGGACAAGACGGCTTGCTTTGGCTTCGGGCGATCCACAAGAAGCATCCGGCTATCCCGGTGGTACTGGTGACGGCATATGCTGATATCAAGTTGGCGGTGCGTGGTTTGAAGATGGGGGCGGCAGACTTTGTTGCCAAGCCGTGGGATAATCAAGAGCTGATCCGTGTCTTAAAAGATGCGATTGATGCCGGGCGTAAAGTGGTTCCATTGGAACAGGTCGAGGCGGAACATGTGAGCAAGGTGGTGGAGTGTTGCCACGGCAATATCAGCCGGGCCGCCGAATTGTTGGGAATTACCCGGCAGACGTTGTATGCTAAAATAAAAAAGCGATGATGTTGATAGGCACTTTGGGAGTCGTTGTCGTTCTCTTTATCGGATGGTTCTACCGCCATCAGGTATTGTTGAGAGACCGGGCGCATCTGATGCGTGAGGCGATTCGTAACCAAGAATTTACGTTTCGTCTTCCTGTGAAAGGCCTGTTCTTCGGGGAGCGGGCGTTGCAAGAGGCCCTTAACGAGACGGGCAGGGACATCGGGCAGTTGCTTGCCCGCAATGAGGTGGAATCGTGGCAACGGCTGACCCGTGTGCTTACGCATGAGATTATGAATGCCACTACGCCTATCGCCAGTATCAGCCAGGCCTATCTGGAGCATCCCGCGATTGCCGGGACGGTTTACGAGGAGGGGATCCGTGCCATTCACGATACCAGCCGGGGACTTGCCCTGTTCGTGGACAGCTACCGGAAACTGGCGGAACTGCAAGAACCTGTTATCGGAGAGGTCTATTTGAATGATTTTATGGAAGGGATCCGGGCTCTTTATCCCGATTTAGAGTGGCATCTTTCCATCCCTTTGTCTGCTACGATGTGTACGGATCAGAATATGTTGCGGCAAGTGCTGATTAACCTGATCCGGAATGCTTGCGAGGCAGGGGCTACGACCGTGGATGTGCGTTGGAAGAAGGGGTTGTGGGTCAGCAACAATGGTGCGCCTATTCCGGTGGCTATCGAACGGGAGATTTTTATTCCTTTCTTCACGACTAAAAGGACGGGTTCCGGTATCGGCTTGTCGCTTTCCCGGCAGATGATGGTGCGGCAAGGCGGGGATCTTTGTTTGGCGCAGCGCTCTGTGCCGGGTTATCAAGTGACGTTTATAATTTCTTGCGTAGGATAAATTTAGGATAGGATATGAATCGGAAAATACTTCAGCTGGCCATACCTTCTATCGTCTCCAATATAACCGTGCCTTTGTTGGGCCTGGTGGATGTGGCGATCGTAGGGCATCTGGGATCGGCGTCGTACATTGGGGCGATCGCCGTGGGCGGGATGCTGTTTAACATGATCTATTGGATATTCGGCTTTCTCCGGATGGGGACAAGTGGTATGACCGCCCAAGCCTACGGGAAACGGGACTTGACGGAGGTCGTCCGGACCTTGCTGCGGGCTGTCGGGGTAGGGCTTTTGATCTCCCTCGGGCTTTGGATCCTTCAATCCCCGATCCTGAGGGGTGCGTTTGTTTTGATCGACGCGACGGAGGAGGTGAAGCGATGGGCCTCTCTTTATTTTAATATCTGTATTTGGGGAGCGCCGGCCGTATTGGGTTTATATGGCTTTGCCGGTTGGTTCATCGGTATGCAGAATTCTCGTTTCCCGATGTTTATCGCTATCACGCAGAATATCGTGAATATTGTGGCCAGCCTATGTTTCGTGTTTGTGCTGGGTATGAAGGTGGAAGGTGTAGCGCTGGGAACACTGATCGCCCAATATGCGGGCCTCTTCATGGCGTTTGCTCTTTGGTTGAAATATTATGGGCGTCTGAAAGCGTATATCGATTGGGACGGTCTTTGGGGTGGGGAGGCGATGCGTCGCTTCTTCTCGGTCAATAGTGATATATTTTTCCGGACCTTGTGCTTGGTCGCTGTTACTACCTTCTTTACCTCTACAGGTGCGAGACAAGGGGATGTGATATTGGCCGTAAATACCTTGTTGATGCAGTTGTTTACCTTGTTCTCTTATATAATGGATGGTTTCGCTTATGCGGGAGAGGCATTAGCCGGCCGGTTTATTGGGGCTAAAAACGATGTGGGGTTACGTAAGTGCATTCGTTTGTTGTTTCTGTGGGGAATTGGCCTCTCTTTATCATTCACGATTCTTTATGCGTTTTTGGGAAAGGATTTTCTGGGACTGTTAACGAACGATACCTCGGTCATTGAGTCTTCCGGAGATTATTTCTATTGGGTATTGGCGATCCCTTTATGCGGATTCTCCGCTTTCCTTTGGGACGGTATCTTTATCGGGGCCACGGCTACACGCCAGATGCTTTACTCGATGCTCGTGGCCTCGGCTACTTTCTTTATTATGTATTACCTGTTTTATCGATCGATGGGAAATCATGCGTTATGGATGGCTTTCCTTGGATATCTCTCCTTGCGAGGTGGTATGCAATGGATACTTTGGCGATATAGGAAAATTACAATGCCCATTATAAGCAACTGACAATGCCCATCGTAAGCGGCTTATAATGCCCAGTATAAGGAGCTTATAATGCCCATTGTAATAAATAAAGAAAGCGAGGCTTCTATCTGGTTGATAATCAAGTCTCGCCTTCTTTGTTATGTAGAATGATAGTTGTTTATCGTTGTCTGTATGAGATCAATTCTTCTGGGTTGAATCGTCCGATATAACCCTGATGTTTCTCAATCTCAGCCTCTACGTAATTGGTGTAAACAACCGCGGACTTAGCGAACAGCTCCGGCGCTTTCGTCGCATCTTGGATCAATAGATGAGCCATGATGATATCAGCGGCCATCTCCATCAAGCGGCGAGCCACGAAATCGAGTAATTCCTGATCTTGAGACTCTTTTACTTTCGCCATGCTAGCCTCAAACTTATTAGCCATCTCTACTAAACGAGCCTTCAGCGGTTCCATCTCGGCAGAGCAAGGGATCGCCTCGAATTCACGGATGGTAGCTAGGTAAGACCCGTTTGTCACGTAACGTATGGCCGCTACGGTCTGCAATTGCGTCGTGCCTTCATAGATGGAGGTGATACGGGCATCGCGGTAGATACGTTGGCAAGCATACTCCATCATAAAACCGGAACCTCCGTGTATTTGGATGCAATCATAGGCATTCTGGTTGGCGTATTCGGAATTCATACCTTTTGCCAACGGGGTGAAAGAATCCGCCAATTTGGCGTATTGCTTCTGTTCCTTACGCTCTTCCGGAGTCAGTTTACGCTCACGGGCGATGTCGTCCAGTGCCTTGTAAATATCAACGTAACGAGCGGTTTGGTATAACAACGCACGTCCGGCATCCAGCTTCGCTTTCATGATGGCGAGCATGTCGTAAACAGCAGGGAAGTCGATGATTGCCTTACCGAACTGCTTGCGGTCTTTGGCGTAGGCCAATCCTTCGTTGTAAGCGGCTTGGCTGAGGCCTACCGATTGTGCGGCGATACCTAGGCGTGCGCCGTTCATCAAGGCCATCACGTATTTGATCAAGCCCAGTTTGCGATCGCCACAAAGCTCTGCTTTCGCGTTCTTGTAAACTAACTCGCAAGTAGGAGAGCCGTGGATTCCCAATTTATTCTCGATACGGCGTACGTTTACGCCCCCTTCCCGTTTGTCGTAGATAAACATGGACAAACCACGTCCATCCTTGGTACCTTCCTCGGAACGGGCCAATACGAGGTGAAGATCCGCGTCGCCATTCGTGATGAATCGTTTTACGCCGTTCAACCGCCAGCAATTCTCTTTCTCGTCGAAGGTAGCCTTTAGCATCACGGATTGCAGGTCGGAGCCAGCGTCCGGCTCGGTCAGGTCCATAGACATGGTTTCTCCCGCGCAGATACGTGGGATGAAACGGCTGTGCTGATCCTCGTTGCCGAACTCATATAAGGTTTCGATACAATCCTGTAATGACCAGATATTACCGAAGCCGGCGTCAGCCGCCGCTACGATCTCCGCGCACATGGTGTACGGCGTGATCGGGAAGTTCAAGCCACCGAAACGGCGAGGCATCGTCATACCGTTCAAACCGGCTTTTACCATCGCGTCGAGGTTCTGCTTCGTGCCGGAAGCATATTCCACACGGCCATTCGCGCAGTGAGGACCTTCGGCATCTACGCCTTCCGCGTTAGGGGCGATAATCTCTCCGGTGATCTCTCCGGTAATCTCCAGCACCTTATCGTACGAGTCTATCGCATCGGCATAATCTTGCGGCGCGTAGTCGAACTCTTCCTTGTCTCTGTACTCGCGTTCCTTCAGCTCGCAAATACGTTCCATCATCGGATTGTTCAAGTGATACTTGAGTTCCGGTATGTCTGTATAATAATTAGCCATCTTTACTTACTGTTCTTTTTGTAATACTTAATCATCTTAGGAATCACCTCTTCTACCGTACCATTGATTACGTAATCGGCGATCGTGTTGATCGGGGCGTTCTCATCATTATTGATCGAAATGATGATACCGGCGTCTTGCATGCCGGCGATATGTTGGATCTGCCCGGAGATACCGCAAGCGATATACAATTTCGGACGCACCGTGACACCGGTCTGACCGATCTGACGGTCGTGGTCGCAGAAACCGGCATCGACAGCCGCACGGCTGGCGCCTACCTCGGCGTGAAGCTCTTTCGCCAAATCGAACAATAAATTAAAGTTCTCCTTGGAGCCTACGCCATAACCTCCGGCCACTACGATCGGAGCGCCTTTCAGGTTGTGCTTCGCTTTCTCTACATGACGGTCGATCACCTTCACCACATAGTCTGTCTCGGGGACATACTTCGCTACGTCGTGGCGGATCACTTCGCCTTTATAGTTCTCGTCAAGGACTTCCTTTTTCATCACGCCCTCACGAACGGTCGCCATTTGCGGGCGGTGTTCCGGGTTGATGATCGTGGCTACGATGTTACCACCGAACGCCGGACGGATCTGATATAATAAGTTCTCGTAGGTGATACCCGCTTTCTTATCCTCGTGCGAGCCGATCTCCAAAGAGGTACAATCGGCTGTCAAGCCGCTTGTCAAGGCCGAGGATACACGAGGACCCAAGTCGCGACCGATCACCGTAGCGCCCATTAAGCAGATCTGCGGTTTCTCCTCCTTGAACAAATTAATCAAGATGGAAGAATGGGGAAGTGACGTATAAGGGAACAGACCCGGAGCGTCGAACACATGAACCTTGTCGACGCCAAACGGCAATACTTGTTTCTCTACACCCTCAAGACCGGAGCCGGCAACAATCGCTTCCAGCCCACAGCCTAATTGATTGGCTAGTTTACGACCTTTGGTCAGAAGCTCAAGACTTACATCGGCAACGTTCGTGCCTTCTATCTCACAATATACAAATACGTTGTTCATAATCTTATCCGATGGTGTGGTTAGCTAACAGTTCGACAATCAAATCCTCTACATCTTGGTCGGAACCGGAGATCGTCTTGCTTTCCTTGGCCTGGAAGACGATGTTCTGGATCGCTTTTACCTTCGTCGGCGAACCGCTAAGGCCGCATTGAACCAAGTCTCCATTCACGTCGGCCACGCTCCATTCCTGGATATCCAGATACGGGCGGGTCTTGTACAATTCCGGGTAGCGAACGGTCGGTTCTCCATCTTGGTGACAGGCGGGTTGTGCGTTCCGTTCCTGTTTGCCCATGGCGTATTTGTACTTCTGTACCAACTTCGCGTTACGAGGACGGCAGGGAGCGGCGGAACCATTCACGGTGATTACGATCGGAAGCGGACCTTCCACGGTCTCGACACCCCCGTCGATATGACGTTTTACGGTGATACGTCCGGCCTCTTTATCTACGTTCAGGATTTCCTCGGCATACGTGATCTGGGTCAGTCCCAATTTCTCGGCGACTTGCGGACCTACCTGTGCCGTATCGCCGTCGATCGCTTGGCGACCACCGATGATAATATCATAATCGTTGATTTTCTTGATAGCCGTGGCAAGCGCATAGGATGTGGCTAGCGTGTCGGCTCCGGCAAACGCACGGTCGGTCAACAAAAAACCGCCGTCAGCACCACGATACAAACCCTCGCGGATGATTTCGGCGGCACGTCCCGGGCCCATCGTCAGCAGCGTAACTGTTGTCCCGGGGTAAGCGTCTTTCAAGCGTAACGCTTGTTCCAACGCGTTCAGGTCTTCCGGGTTAAAGATCGCAGGCAAGGCGGCGCGATTGATCGTACCGTCCGCTTTCATGGCGTCCTTTCCCACGTTTCGTGTATCCGGGACCTGTTTCGCTAAAACAATAATTCTTAAACTCATTTTATATAGGAATATTAGATTTTTATATTGATATAATACTTCTACTTATTTATTAATCTTGCGTTGCAAAAGTAATCAAACATTCTTTATAACAAAGAACTTTGTGAAGGAATTTGCACACTTCGCGCATGTTTGAGCAGAAAACACTAGCATGTGATGACAGCCTCCTTCCGGGATTTATGACAAAAGTACTGTTTGTATCGGGAATACTAAGGGGCAGGCCATTAAAGAAACTATCGGTATCGGCATGTGGCGTAAGCACTATCGGTGTGGGCTTACGCCACTACTGTTTTGGCCCGATGCCTATACCGGTGTTTGCCGGCGGCGGTTGGGGGAGGGGGGGAAATGAGAAAGCCCCGATGCCGCAAAGGGCACCGGGGCTTTCTGCTTGTTTAAGATAATTAGGTAGATTGATTTATCGAACGATTACTTTCTCCGTATGGGCTTGCTCGCCGTCGCTGGCGTGGATCATGTAGATACCGGCGGGCAGGTCGAAGCTGTATTGCGTCGTGTTCACGGAGAACTGACGCACTTGCGAACCGTTCAGGCCGAATACCTTGATCTCCTTCACCGGCCGGAGGGAGGAGACGATCACTTGTCCGCGTCGTGCGGAGTAGATCGAGATCGTGTTCTCCAGCTCGGATCCTAGCTCGCTATCGCGAAGGAAGTAACGTCCGTGGCTGTCGCCGGCTACTTGCAGGCTGTAGCTATCGTCTTCCAGTTTCACGCTCTTGCGTGTATGGGCGTCGTAGAGGTAGAGCGGCTCGGCCAGGCGGCTGAGTCCCTCGATGGTCAGCGTCACCTCGTCGTTGGTCTCGTTATAGACACCGAGGCCGATGTTTCGGATGGACTTCACGGCGTTCACCTGCGCCGCCTTGCTGCCGGATACGGTGTAGACCATCGGTGCGTCCAGCTCGGAGTCGAGGAGTACGACCGCGTCCTCGTCGGCCTTATAGCCGTTGTCGGCCTTGTCGTAGGTCAGCAGGCTGGCCTTGCTCTTCACGTCGCCGCGCTCGGCGGTCAGGGTGATGACCGGGTTGGTGGCGGAGGCGGATTTGGTGGTCGCCTCGGTCGCGGATGCTCCGGTTGCCGACATCATGGCGGGGGTGAAGGTGATGTTCGCATCTGTACTTGCCTTTGCTGCGTCGCTCTTCAGCTCCACGAAGAATGCTTGCATCGGGGCTACCGTGCCATTCGTGTTTCCACCCTCAAAGTCTACGTCCGGTGTGCCTACCGAGGCATCCGGTGCGCCGTTTGCCAATGTCCAGTATTTGGGGGCTAATACCTCTTTATTTACATCCAAGAAGGTTTCCATATTCAGATACGTCATGAACGGGTTTCCTACCAAGAAGTGGGTACCGTCACCATCTACGTCCTTATCCAATGTAAGTATATAGGAATCATTTGATGATAATTCAACCAGTCTTCCGGAGTTAGCTTTGGAAGTGTCATCCGCTCTTAAAACGGATGCTTTCGTAGCCTCCTCATATTTATAGTCTGTAACAGCGTCCGCTTTCGGAAGGCGTACCAAGGCTGTTCCATCACCTCCATTTCCGGCAGGTACATCCTCCACGCTCAAATAGAAACCTTTACCGATCGTGTAAGGAACACTTACGTCATTGTATTCGATGCTCCAGTTGGATTGAACGGCTGCTACAGATTCTCTGTTTCCTTCATTGTCCGTCGCATATTCGATCGCCTGATTCCACGCCTTTTGATAGAAGGCCGGGGTCCAGCGGCTGTAGGAGTCCGTATTATACTCGATATCCTTGAATGCTTCCGTATCTTCCTTACCGTTTGCTTTAGGAGCGTAGATATCCCCGGCGTACACGTCTTGCAGCGGGGAGGCCATCCAGCGTTTCGCGTTGTTGGCAATCTCGAATTCTACCCAAGCCTTCACATAATCCAGCCGGTGTTGATTCATCAACTTCGCTTCCGGCTTGAAGTAGATTTGGTCTACCTTGTTGCCGTAGTAGGGAACGACTTCTATGGAATTGCCGGCTCCTGTGTTGTTAACGGCCATGTCGTATTGGATATTGGTGGTTGTTCCAAGATCCAATGTTCCACCATTCTCTGGGGATAAGTTCAATATCTTATTCTCCGGAATCGTGATCTTCGTGAAGTACAGCGGGGTAAAGGCGTTCGTCACGTCATCATCACTGTTGGCGTCTGTTTGGTCTTTATTACCCATATACAAATCCGCTTTCGTGGATTGATTCCAGTTGTTATCGTTATACCAAACGGCATCGGCCTCACCTTCCCAAGTCAGGTACTCGGGAACGATCTTGATTTGCAAGTAAGCCGTTCCCTCGCAGGAGCCCTCAATAGGCTGCGTAGCGTCCTCGTTTTCATATTCGCCGAAGGGGATGTATAAGGAATAGGTTTCTCCTTCCTTGAAGAGGCCCTCAACCTCCGATTCAGTCATATTAAATTTCAACGTCAAGCTATTTCCGTCCCCGGACTCCCTGTTTTGGGCAAAGAGCGAGATTAACTCTCCCACTTCCTCATAAAGATCTCCACTCCTTTGCAAGAAGACTTTCTTTTTTTCAAGACTATTGAGCGCTCTCAATACATGGTTCTCTCCTTCTACGCCAAAATCTATCTTGTTTTGGATCGGGATCGTCAATTCACGACTATTGTCCTTCAAATTGACAAGTCCCAAACGCAACGGGACGTTGGTCAAGCTTACAGCGGTGTAATCGACATCGGGGAATCCGACATTCAATTCCGGCACATCCGTACCCTCCGCCAAGGGAATCCATTCTCCTTCCGCGCAGAAACTTCTTGTCAAGACAGTCTGATTTCCCCCCGCGTCCTCTCTTATAGACTCGATATCCGGAATATAAGGCATGGCGTAAACTTGCTCCACAAAGCGGAACTGTACTTCTCCATTTCCCGAGGCCAGCAAAGGTTCGTATCCATTGCCGCCTAAAAGTCTTATCAATAGACTCTTTTCTTTGTCATCCAATGATGAACGAGTTACGTCATCCACATCAAATCTTTCGGTAGACTCATTTTCCGGTAATCCTTTCCGCAGTTTGCCGATAATATCTTGCAGATCTTCTAAAGGCAAATTTCCAATTCCTACATCCTGACAAATAGCAGCAAACTGCTCCTCTGTCCCTAAGTACCAATCAAAGGTATAACTATGATTTGGATATGCCTCCTCGAAAGAGACCAAATCAGGACTTACGATATTACCGACCTCGTCAACTCTCGCTACCCGTAAGTTGGCATTCACTGATTGAATACTGCCTACACAGGCGATCACGTTATCATCCGTCTCCGTTTGCACGGCGATCGTAGTGGAAGGCATCACATAGATTGTATTCTTCAAAGCGCACTCGCTATCCAGATCGAGGACCTGCTCTTCCTCACCATTGGCTGTCGCGATTTGTCTCGCGCTAAACAATACGACATAGTATTCACCGCTAGCGACCTTCTCCTCGTCTCCGTCTTTATATTTCTCTCCGGCGAAACGCAGGTCGGTATTATGCACGTCAATCTCGCTCAGATACAAGATCGTGTTGTCTTCACTGCGCCACGGACAGCGGATGCGAGGGATTTCCAAGCAGGCGTATAGATCTACTACGGCTTTCTCGTATTCGTCTCCTAATCTTTTTTCCACACCATTTATAGTGACTGCTGCGTTGCTTATAATTGCGTCCGTCTTGAAACTATCGTCTTTAATCCTTTTCGGATCCTCGGCACCATCAGCTTCACTACCAGTAGATGGTTCCAATACACATAACTCTCCGATCAACTGCTCCAACTCTTTCACATGCCCATCGTCTGCGTGATCCTTCCAGTAATCACGTTTCACATCCTCCAGGAAATCGTTCATGGCACGTATGTTCATGATGATCTCGCTTCTCTTGGCATCCTCGGGGTTGTCGGGGATCATCGGACCATCCGCTCCTACGGAATTCATATCTGTCTGTACGGCCACGCGCATGGTATATTGCAAGCCCAAGTCTGACAATTCTGGATTCGATGTCAAGTCCTTGTTAAGCACGATCCAGTTGCCTACTTTACCGTTGCTTTCTTTCTCCGTAAAAGCGAAGTAGACATTACCGACATTCGAGTGCAAGATATCGTCCACCGGCGCATAAGGATCGTTGCCCATCAAGCCGTAGCGGTATTTACGGTAATCAGGATTGCTCAATTCGTTCTCATCAATGGCATGCAAATCGATATCCCACGTCATGTTACTCTGTAGCGTTTGGTAGTCCGTGCTAACCATCAGCACGGAGGATTCGCAAGCGTCCTCGCGCTGAGAGGTGATGGCCGGCAATGTCTTGAATACGGAGATCTCGTCGATACCGAAGTCGGCACCATTGGAGCTCTCACAGTTGCTGGATATTTCCAGGACGAATTCATCGGATGTACCGATCTCTGTATTCGAGAAAGAGAATTTGAAGGAGACTTGTTGCCATTGAGCGGTAGTACCATCATCCGCTGTAGATAATGCCCCGCTATAATATTTGGCCAAGATCGTTTCCGTACCGCTATCTTTGTCTTTTCCTTTTAGGGTAAATCCTATATTAGCCGGTGTTCTGCCGTTACCCTCTGTTACGTCACAGACCCAAGCGTTTACGATAAGACTCGTATTCGGGCAAAGTCCGCTGATTGGTATTTTAGCGATAACACCGGGTATTTCCGAGGCGTCTATATACATGAAATAGCCGGATTCACTTCCATTGGTCTTTTCCCACAGACGGTCAGTAACCCTCCTGTTGTACTGTTGTGGAAAGTAATCCGTATAATAGGCGCCATTTACCTCAGTCGCACCTTGGCTTGGTTTGGTAGTGCTTGTACTAGCTCTTGAAATCTCCGGATAGTTCAACGTTCGATACAGAGCGTATTCACCCTTCATAACCTTCAATTCGTTACCTCTGTACGCATGCATCTCCGGGTGGGCGAACGCGTAATAGGAATCGATAGCTTTACCATCCTCTGTCGTGAATGGTTTAGACGTGAAATTCTCTGTCAAATTACTGCGTAAATAGCTCTCAACATTTCCCGTTAAAATCTCGTTTTCTTTTTCGAAAGAGATATGCTCTATTCGCTGATAGAGGGCTGTGTTACCCAATAACTCATCCTCGAAGCGATGCTTATACGCATTCTTTTCAGCTTCACTGAGGTTATTCAAAGCTTCTTTCGTCATGGCACCAGCCCTCTTTTCCAAGGAGATGTTAAGGAAAGAGACGGGATACCATTCACCGTTTCTTGAGTTGCTAACCTCTGCCAAGATACAGGCTCTTGTTGTATTGTTATTAAAGGATACTTCCGTAATGTTGCTTCCGTTGTTGCCTATCGAAGGAGTAGCAGTAGTCCACGTTCTTCCATCGTACCTATTGATCGTCCAACGAACGTATAGAGCTTGAGCTGATCTATTACCATTTGGAACGAAATAGTTCCGCAATTCTTCCGGCAAACGAAAATTTGATGTGGCACCTGCCGGTAAATAGATATCATACGCATTTAATACATACTTTGAAGGATCTGAGGCTTCCCGCAGTGGTTCAAGATTATTCTCTCTGATACCTAACTCTTCTAATGCAGATTGCTTTTCTCTTAATGCATCAACCCTCTCACTCGCATCTTTTATTTTAAACACGTGACGGATACCGATCGCTCGAGGGCGGATATAGCGATCCCTACCAGAACTTCCTGTTTCCGCTCTGACCGAACTGGCTTCATAAACAAGTTTCGTATCTGCATTTACTTGCGCTTGCGTAAAATTACACGTTACATATCCGGCGGAACCTGTAGTACCGGTTGAAGTGGTTGCTAAGCCATTGGTATACTTAGTCAAATTATCATTGGATATACCGTTAATTGTCTTATTTCCGTTTGCATCCTCAACAGACCATCGGATATATCCGTACATCCCTGTATTGTCACCGTCATCTTGAGTACGTACTTCTATATTCTGATTAGGAACTACATACAATATCTCCTCGATGGTATTATCCGGAGTTATACCTTCGTCCTGAATCTGCCCCATCGCCACCTCGGTTCCCCCGAGCAGGAGCACGCAGGACAAGATGAGTAGCTTGCCTATATTATATAATGTATAGTGTTTCTTCATGAGTTACCTCCTTCCTTATTTTTTAGGGTTATGGTGTAAGGTAGGGCGATTTCCCGATTTCCATTTGTTTGGGGATCTTGCTCTACGATAACCAAGGTTAATTGGATAGTCGCTTCCGCCGCGATGGATAGCTCTTGGGCGGTGACCTTGAAAGAACCTTCTGCCGCGTTCTCCTCCGGTAATTTAAAAGCTTTTTTACTCTTGTCTAACCAAGGAGCGTAAGTGTTATCCTTCGGTGTATTGATAAGCAAATTCGTATGCTCGCTCTCTTCGCCATTTGTCAGCAAGACGGCACTTGAATAGATCTCACTGCCTACGAAGTTGTCTTTATAATGCTTGAACACCGGGCTGGTAAAGCTGGATACGTTTGTTAACCTATAAGTAATCGTGATATCGCCGGCATGATCTGTCTCATACGCTCCTTGCGGAACGATGGGGCCCGATGGAAAATGGATGGATCGCGGTAGGCCGCCGATCGGCATGTGCTGCTGGTCGAATTCGATCACGATATCAGCGTCTGTCACGTTGACCGGGATCTGTAGCCAATCGTTGCGGCGGATGAAGTCGATATCGAATGACTGGGGCTGGTCGTTACGGCCGTCTATCTTTGTGGTGATCGTTAAGTCTGAGTTGCCTTGAGAGGCGGTCTCGTTGACATATGAGGTATAAGTCACTGCGCCTTCGTTGGCGATCTCGACCGCTTCGCCTTCCGTTACGAAAACTTTGGACATTGTCTGTCCCCATGCATCTTCGGGGAATTTTGGCTTATAGCTTTCTTGCACATCCGCTTGTAGCAAATTTCGCGGGTTTCCCGCTTCGTCTATATCGTAAGGAAACAAGAATATAGGCTGTTCGTCAGCGCGCAATCCATCTAAGGAAAGTCCGTTTAATGTGATAGGGCTGCTTTGATAATTCGTGACGGTAAGTGTCACCTTGCCTATCAGGCGGATCAAGGGGATCGCCAGTTCCGGTGTGTTTTCGCTGACTTCCACCTCGTAGCCGTAACTGGTCATGGGGATGTAGTTGCTTTGCTCGTCGAAACGGGTCATGGGGGGAAGGGATACGCCTTTGTCGGTAGGAAGCGTTCCAGCTTCGATAGCCTCGATCACTTCCTGCGCGTTTGTCAAACTCCTTAGGTTCGCGAGGGCGTAGATCTTGTATTGTCCGGCCGGGAGCTCTGCCTTGACGCTGGTCTCGGAGAAATCGGCCGGGTTATCAGATTGAGGATCATCCGTCATGTACTTATAAAAGTCCTTATTATCAGTGCCGTTTCCTTTTATAATCAACCACCAGTTCAGGATATGACGCTCGAAATTGTCATGGTTGGGGTCAGCTTTCGTATAAGTGGGCAGCGCGTTCTCCTTGCTTCGCAAGTTGATGGTCAGGGTGTATAGCTTGCCGTCGGGTATGTCCGGGCTGTTGCCGCCGTTCTCGTCGGAGCAGGCGGGCAGGAACGACAGAAGCAGTAGCGTGAACGCCACTGCCGCTGTCTGGATGGAAAAATATCGTTTGTTTCTCATTCTTGTTTACGTGTTTTTAAAGTTCGCCATTGTTGAGTCGGATCACCCAGTCTTTCACCTGTACCTTGTAGCAGGCGTAGCCTACGATGGGCACCTCGGGATCGGGGATTTCCGGGTCCGGATCGGGTGTCGGGTCCGGATCAGGCTCCGGATCGGGATCGGGATCGGGGTCCGGATCGGGGCAGTCCGGGCAAATGATAGGCGTGAGGAAGAATACGATGGAGTACTCGTCCTGCCGGTCCAGGTATTCCTGCGCCGGTATGTCGTGCCCCTCCATCTGGGTGAGCAGGAGGTATTGGTTGAGGTTGACGTTCAGCACGTCGTTCTTCCAATCCTTGTGGCGCACGATGAGGCGGTAGTTCTCGCCGGCCATGAGCCGCATGGTGTTCAGCTCGGCCACGGCCACGTACTGGTTGGCGGGCTTCCCGTTGATCTGGTCGTCCGCGGATCCGGCGGCGATGTCGACGCTCTCCGTATGGTAGGGCAGGTAGGAGATCGTGTCGTCGTCGAGCAGGGTATTGTCATAGTCCATGTATCCGTTGTCGGCCACGATCCGGAAGGAGAAGTCCTTCACGTCCATGCTGTATCCCTCGGTATCTTGCAAGACGACGCGCAGCTTGTTGGTGTTCTTCGCCAACGATATCTCTTTCTCCTCGTGGCGGTCGCCGGTGATGACCAGCGTGTCGAGCGCGTGCCAGAGGGGTGTCAGTTCATTGGGTTGGGTAGCGTCGGCCTCCCGTAGCGTCTTGACGCGAATCTCCTCGATGGTGGAGGATTCGGGGGTGAGCTCGGGCCATTGGTAGGAGCTCTCGTCCAGTCCGGCCCAAGTGAGCACTTGGTAAGTACCGGGCTCGAGGTCCATCGCGATGCTGTTCGCTTTCAACTCCGCTCCCTCGATATCTTGCCGCCGGATAAAATTACCCTTGTTGTCGCAGATAAACAATGCGGCTTTATCCACCTCGCGTTGGAAGGCGTCGGCAAATTTCATGTTGTAATCGTACACGAGGCGCAGCCGGTACTCGCAAGGGGCGATGGAGTCATCGTGGATATAGTCGCACGCGGCGAGTCCCGTCAGCGTCAGCGCGCCGATCGATTTGATTAATAAATTGGAGAATCTGTTCATATCTGTTTAAACGTTGTTTGTTTACTGCCAAAGATAATTTAATGTCCACCGGGGGGCCGCCCTGCCGTCAATCGCTGATGGGAAGGACGACAATCCCAACCGTGCTATAGGGTCATGTATGTAGGAAGCGGGGATTTCCCCGGTGGCATATATAGGTTCCTCCCTTCCGGCGGAGGGCCGGAGGGGAGGAATAGGATTACAGGCTGACGCCACTGTTGGAGCGAACCACCCAGTCTTTCACGTTAAGAATGACAGTCAGTTGCGCGTCTCCGCTCTCGTCCGGGTCTGTCGGATCCGGGACATCCACCTCGGAAAGGCCTAATCCTTTGATCTCGGAAACAGAGATATCATAGATATTGTTACGAACGATGTCAAACTCCATCACGCCCATCACATGCTGATCGTCATTATTCTCATGACGGATCCAGTACGGATAGTAGCAAACGCCATTGGTATAGACTTTCACGAGCTTATTGATCTCGACCATGTCATTGCCTCCATTTTCATCCATGAAGTCCTCGAATGATTTAACGCCTGTTACTGTATTCATCTTTTTATCACCGTCCGTCTCTGCCTCTACGGCTGTTTTCAAGGCCTTCAAATAACCGAACGGATCCGCTGCCGAGGCTAATGTCTTAGAGTTTTTGAAGTCGGAGACTGTCATATTTCCCAATCCTGCTGTCGTGAAACCGTCGAAGAAGATATATCCCGGGTGCTGTTTGCCATCTCCTATCTCCTCCGCATAGATACGAGCCAAGGTGTATGCGAATACCGATTTGTAATCCTTGAAAATATCGTCGTTATAGGTATAGAATGTTTGAGCGGTTTGCTTAGCTATATCTGTCTCTTTGCTGACATTAGTTGCTTCCACGCTACCATCGGTTTCATCTACTACCATCCACTGTTTTGGATAATAAGTGGCTTGGAACAAGGCACCGGTAGAGTAACCGTTCAAGGACGCGGCCTTGGAAGTGGTATTCTCGCGTGTGTATAGATAAGTCAGGTCATCCGCCTCTCTTCCACTCAGCGGAATGATATTTTTTGTCTGTTCATTCTGCCACCCGCTCCAGATCGCACCGATGGTCTGGTATGTTTGGCCACTCGCCACGCAATATGCATAGTCGTAACTTAGTGCCTTAGGCGTGAAACCGGTTTCCGTCGCGGAGTTGATAGCGGCAAGGTTTGTTACGTTCTCTGCTGTCTTCGCACGAGTCCAAGGATCGATCACGAAGCGCACAGGTAATAATTTATTGGCGTTTACCTCCTCATCGCCTAGATACTCGTCTTTTGTGGCATCAGAGAAATCGCTCAAGTCGCCAGTTGTCGGATCGAACTGGTTGTTCTCCTCTGTCACGCGTTTCAGCAAATAAGATCCGCTACTCAATTGGTTGAAGATAGCTACATTATTCAGGACAACCCTGTCCGTTGTCGCGCCTGTTGGGTTATAAACAAAAGTTGAGTTATTGTTATATTCATTGACTCTTACTTTAGCGGCCAAGCGTTCTACGAATACCTCAACCTCCGGAACATTGTCGGAGCTACGATCGGGGAAGGTGACGGTAGATTCATGATTTTGGTTGTCTTCCAAGGTATGGGAAGACATGATAAAACCACTTTCGGTTTGAAGATCGTTAATCAAGTAGTTGGCCAGCTGGTTACCTGTACTGATTTGATTTGTTCCCGTACCTATCGCCGGCAATTTGTCAGAACCACCCATGTTCGTGATAGCGATTACACCGTATTTTTTTCCGGCGAAACTGGCGGCTTTGTCGCTCATGGTTACCTCGATCGTGGCTTGCCAGCCATGGTTGGTCTCAGTAAGGTCGGTTCCTCCGGTTGTCGGATGGGTTGCGTCCGGATTTTCCTCGGATCCCGTGGCCGCGGTATATCCTTTCGCTACAAGGGTACTCGTGCTCTTGAAGTCGAAATCAGTCGTACTCCCACTATTTTCAAATAAATAGATTGTCAAGTCCTTGATATCACTTTCATCGATATCTCCCTTTTCGAAACCATCGCCATCCTCGCCATTACCGGCTTTCGTAGTGATACCGGCATTGATCTGTACGGCTACGAGTGCGCTTTCACCTAACGCCTCGCCATTCCCGTTGTTACCGTTCGGCCCGCTCTCCAGATCGTCCGAACAAGACACCGCCGCGCAAGCGAAGGCGAGTGCCCATAATGTACTTTTCAGTTTCATGTTGTTTAATTGTTAGATAGTTAGATTGTTTAATTAAAGTTAGTATGTTTGTATGTAATAGTCTTCCGAGGTCCGCGGCAGATCTCGGAAGACATCCGCGGCGGGTCAATCCTCCACCTGCTCCAGGTTGGCCCGGGCCTGCTCGCCCACCCGCGCGTCGTTCGTCTGCGTGCGGAAGATGGTGGCCGCCCGGTCGGTGTCGCCCTCCAGCCAAGCGGCTACGCCCTCGGCCAGCCTACGCTCCGGTCCCTCTTGCGCCTTCGCCAGGTAGCGGTGCGCCGCGGCGGTGTCGCCGTTCAGCAGGGCGGAGTTGGCGGCGTTGAGGTTCGACACGGGGTCGTCCGGATACATGCGCACGGCAATCTCGAACACCTCCTTGAACTCGGCGCTTCCCGTCTCGTAGGTCTGCGCCACGCGGAACATCTCGTCGAGGCTCAGCTGTTTCGGGTCGTTGTAAATCAACTCCTTCGCCTCCTCCACGCTGATCGGACGGATGGTGTAGCTCACCTTATAGTCCGAGTGGCGCAAGGCGGGGTAGATCTCCTTTACGAGGTAGCGGTAAGGCTCGCCCCCGTCGACGCCCCTCAGCTTCTCCTCGCGACGGTCCGGGTCGTCGATGGAAGCGTCCCGGATCACGTCAAGCAGGGCCTCCCGGGCGGGCATCGAGGAGCGTTCCACGCGGGCCTCCAGCCCTTGCCAGTCCTCCGCCTCGTAGCTCGCCTCGGTGTCCGCGCCGTCCAGGCCGTACCGCTCTCTCACGTAGGCCAGCAAGGCTTCGGAGCGGCCCTTGGCCAGACGTTCGTTATTGGCGTATGAGCCTTCGGGAGAGGCATATCCTTTTATGCTGACACCGGTGATGGTGGCGTATTTATCGCCGCGCACGGACTCGATGGTCTCTTGGATCGCCGCCAGCTCGCGCGAGTTCTGGCGGTAGTCCGGGCGGATCTCCGTGCGGTTCACGGGGAAGTCGAGGAACGCGCTACCCTCCTTCGCCCGGTTCTTCACCTCCACCGGCGGCGCCACGTAGGCCATGAGCGGCCGAGGGGTCCGGTTCAGGTGGATCGGGAAGAGCGCGCTCCGGTCGTTCTTGAGGGCCTCCCATCCGCAACCGCACTCGTCGATCGCCAAGGCCATCTCGGAACCGTCCATCCAGCGGGCGTAAGGCACGCGGGCGTGGTAGTCGAAGCGTTGCTCGGTACCGTTCTTGCGGCGCACAGCGAACTCCCCGTCGGTGGCGATGTCGCGCCCCGTGCGCTCGTATAAGATCTGGCGGTTACGCCCGTTCACGATCAGCGCGGGCAGTCTCCTCAGGCTGTCGCCCCGCTGGATGACCGGCGTGTAGGTGACGGACCGGTTGGAGCGGACCACCAGGTCGCTCAGGTTGAGGGTGAGGTCTACTAGCAGGTAGTCACCGGACCGTTCGATGAGTTTTTTCTCTACGCGCAACGTGTTCTCCTGCGCGTACGCGTTCGCCGCCGCCAAGGATCCGGCCAGCAGCAGAGCTATGGGTAAGAATCGTCTTTTCATCAGTTCGCGTGTTTTAGAATAAGTAGATCAAGCTGACGGCCGCCTGCGTAGGGCCGAAGTAGTGCTTCTTGTTGTCTTCCGACTTGTTGCCGCAATTCTTGCAAGGGAACTTGTCGTAATTGAGGTAGAGGTATCCTACGCCGAGCGTGGCCTCCAAGTTCCAGTGCTCGTGCAGGAGCCATTGGTATCCGTAGCTGACGCCTACGCCTGTTCCCCAGCCTTGGCGACGCTCGTTCTCGAGGTCGAGAACCTTCAGGTCGGCGAAGTTATAGGCGATAAAGGGTACGTGAAGCCCCAGGAAATGCCCTTGGAATGACTCGCAGAACCAATAGCGCAACTCGGGGTGCGCCCGGAAGTGTTTCATCGTACGGTCGTAAGATCCGTCGTCGTTCTTCCCGTCGAAGGGGTTGAGTCCCGCCTCCAGGTCCAGCGTCCAGTGCCGTGCCAGCCGGAACTCGGCGCCGAGGTTGAAGGTACCGCCCACTCCCCAGTACGGGAGATTGGTCTTGATGGCCGCCACGGCGCCCTTGTCATCGCCCGGCGAAGTCTGCGCTTGCGAGAGGAACGCTGCGCAGAGAAATACCATTAACGTGAAAAGCCTTTTCATTTTCATTGTATTCATTGAATTAAGTAAATAATCATCTTATGAACGGGTCGTAGTTCTTACCGGATACAGAAGTTGGGTCGGTTTTTTCCTAACGGCCAGTCACTCTCTCTATTTTCAGGAAAAGCCTTCGCGTTTCCATTGGTTCTTCCAGTCTCTCATCCATCACTAAGGGCTTGATATATGGTTCTTCCTGTATAGTGATAACGATCCTTATTTACGAAATAAGGTTTACGGCAGATAGATCTATCGCCGAACGGTTTCGTTATTGGAGCGAAAAAACGGTAAACGACCGTGGTTTTCTTATACATCCTCGTGTACGGAGTTCTTTTGACTGGCAAAAGGCGTGAGAAGAGCTTGTTAATAAAACGTAAAGGCACGATGGTAAGGACAGCCTTTGCCCTCCTTTTGGTAAAAGCGCCTAAAAGGCTTATATCAAGGAAAAAAACGTGAATATTCCTTATGCAGAACTTCTCTTTTCGGGAGAAAAAGGTTGTTTGCTAAAAAAGATTAGAAAAAAGCTTGTTTTTCTAATATATAAAACCGTACTTTGTCGTGTTGTTCTATAACAGAGTTGCCTTGTCGCTTCTTGTTGAATCGCAAACAACTCATTATAGGGCTGTTAATCCGGTTTTGACTTATTTCGTAAATAAGTCTCGTATCCCTTCCTCAGCAGATTATTCAAGAATCTCGTTATTTGTTTATTCGCCTTGTTCAGTTCCGACTGGTCGAGCGAGCTGAGATAGCATCGGGTGGTCTTCTCGGACGAATGCCCCATCGCTTGGCTAATCACGGCAACCGGGACGTGGTGCGCCAAGGCCTCCGAGGCCCATGTGTGACGCATGACGTAAGAGGTGAGCTTGATCTTCAGCCCCAGCCGCTCGCCGATTTCCCTCAAGGCCCGGTTCTGCCGGCTCAATAACCGTTTGTATTCTTGATTATTGGTGTGATCCGGAGATGTCAGCCCCAAGTCGAAGATGAAAGGCGTGTCATTCCTGTATTTCCGGATCAGGGCCTTCATGCCGGAGGTGATTTCGATCCGGATCTGCGTGCCTGTCTTGCGGCGGTTGTACACGATCTCGCCGCCTCGGATATTTTCCTTTCTCAAGTTCACGATGTCCACGAAAGGCATGCCGAAGGCCATAAAACTGAAAATCGACAGGTCAGCGGCCCGCTCAAGGTCCGGTCGCTCCCGTAAGTCCTGTGCCGCTATCTCCCGGATGGCTTCGGAGGGGATGGCCCGTTTGGCGGTCTCTTCCCTTTTCAAGCGTAAGCGTGCGAAAGGGTTCTCCCGTACGGTCACCAGCCCTTCGGACAAGGCGGCGTTGTAGATCGCCCTCAGGCTACTCATATAACTATTGACCGAGTTGGTCTTTAACCCCAGTTTCTGCAAGAAACAGTGGAAATCGGCGATCTGTGTCGCCGTCACATTTTTGATACGGCAAACGCTCTTCCCCAAGAAACGCTCGAAATGTCGTCCCGCCACCTCATATAGTTCCGCGGTACTCAGCTTTCCCTGCTCCCTCTTGCTATGAGCACGTATCTTGACGTACTCGATGAATAAAAGAGCCGTGCTTTTGTTCTTTTGTTTGGATTGTCCCATAGCTTCTCTCCTTAATTAATTACATGAAAACATACTGACCCTATGTCGTGTTTTAAAGACATTCATGGTTTTCCAAAGAGAAACTAAAATATGAAAAAAACTTGGTTTGTACTACTCTCGGGTACAAACCAAGTTCTTACGAAGATATGTATGTTTATTAAGACGATATCAGCCTCGTACCTGTTTTGCGTCTAGGCGTTCTACCACCTTGCCATAAATAATCAAGGCAAAAGCCGAGACTAAAGCGATCGCTCCGAAATAATACCAGATATAATGGGCATTTGCGCTAGCCGTCAGCCATTCCTCATGAGAGGCGAAGAGGGTAGGTTCCGGACAGTATTTACTCAAAAGGAATCCGGATAATCCAAACCCAAAGATAGAGGATAAGAAGGAATGCAAATGGCTGAATCCAAGATAAAGACCTTCCTCTCCCTTGGGAGCTTGCAAAGAGAAATACTCGAGGAAGCGAGGCGATATGAATGTCTCGGCCAAGCCTTGGAACACGATGCCTACCACCATCATGAAGGCAACAGGGTGCATGCCGAGTATATTCGTATTTCCGTCTAGCATATTTCCGGATGCCATGCAAAGAGCGGATATCGGCATGATGAACATACCGACCGTCATGGAAGTAAGCGCTGTCCGCTTCCGCATCATCTGCGTTACTAGATTGACTGTCAGAACTACGACTAAAGGGTTTACGTTGGCGTACCAAGAAGGAGAGGCCCCCTCACCGGCCAAACGAAGCACATATTTAGGCATCGTGGCATACAGCTGGTGTTGCACCATCCAGAATCCGGTGATAATGATGATTAAGGTAATCAGCCGGCCATTACTGCAAACTTTGATCAAGGCGTTCCAAATCTGCCCGAACGTCTTGCCCTCGCCCGAGTGCTGGGCGCTTTTGTAGAAGAACCAGATGGCTAGCAAGGCAAGGAACGTCATGCTCGCCGAGAAATAGTTCAAGGTAATCAACCCCTCGTTACCCAACGCCTCGCGAAGCGGCTTCACGATGGTCTTTCCGGAGAAAGCCCCGATATTTACCATCGCGTAGAAGATAGAGAAACCCTTTGCCCGGGTTTCCGGCGTAGTTTCTTTAGCGACCGTACCGGAGATAACGCTCTTGATAAAAGCCCCGCCGCATACGATCAAGGCCATGATAGGGATAATGCCGTACTGAAGATTGCTCTCCAGCAATCCCGTAAAGGTAGTCGTCGTGCTGTATTCAACAAGTCCGGCGGATTGAAGCCAAGTAGGGTAAACTGCCAGTCCTAGATAACCACAAGTTAACAAAGTGAAAGCCAGTAGCATCGAGTTGCGGAAACCGATCTTATCGGCCAATGCTCCGGCGAACGTGGGCAGCAAATACAAACAGGCGGAAAAGATACCGGCGATGCTGGCAGCCTGAATGTCGTTAAAGCCTAAGATGCGGCTAAGATAAAGGGTGATAACGATAAATACGCCATAATAAGCGGCTCGCTCGAACAACTCGACGGTGTTCGCCACCCAGAACGCTTTACTGAACTTGATTTTCTCTTGTTTCTTAGTTGTCATGATATTTTTATTTAGTAAGATAGATTAGATGGATAAGTAAAAGAGGAGGCGCAGGTGAGAAAATGAAGAGCTGCGCCTCCTCGTCTTTGTTTTATCGTATAGTAATTACGAATTAGGGCTTTACGGTATACGGTTGGTGGATCGCCTTATCGAAAGCTTTCCAATGCTCATCCGTCATGTTGCCCGGCGTAAACAACGCCACGCCAGCCGCTCCGTTTTCCATGGAGCCTCTTACGGCCTCCTCGATCTCGGACGGGATCAGTCCGTGGCCTTCCGGGTCCTTGATATTCGCCTTGTTCTGCCAATCCTCGCAGATGAACAGACCGCTATAAACCGGCTTCTTGCCTTGCACGGAGGCTACCTCCTCTTTCACGATCGGAGCCAGCCAAGAAGCGTCCTCCAGATAGAAATCGTTATAATTCATCGGGAAGAAAGCGTCGATATTCCATTTATTCCATTCTTGACGAACCATCCATTTAGCGTGAGAGTCCGGCCCCGGGAATACGGCGGCGCTCACTTTCTTGCCTTTGCCGTGAACCTCGTCGGCGATGCGGTTTACCAATTTCGTGATGAGGTCGCAACGGAACTGCGCCCATTCCTCGCATTTGGAAGGATCCTCTACGGATTTGATGTCGATACCGGTAGCGGCCTTGAAATCGGCCACGCATTTGTCGCAATAACAATAGTCCGCCGTAGGATATTCCTCGTCCATCACCAATCCGTATTTTTCCCAAAGTCCGCGGGCTAAGATGACATCCACGTAACGGATATAATCCACCTCCGGGATATCGGCTACCTTGCCATACAGATTCAGCAAGAACTCCGCCGTACCTTCTTGGTTCGGGCACAGGCATTTGTAATAAGGCACATACGCCTGTACGGAATAGGCCGACTCGCCTTTCCGGTTCACGGCGTAGAGGGTGGAGTCCAATCCATGTTGCAACATGGCGGGAATCCATGCGTGATATTCCATGCCATTGGCATGGGCCGCTTTGGCGGCACGCTGAATTTTCTCCGTGTCATGGCCGGCGTTGTAGCACATCCCGTCTACTCCGTGGGCATGCCATTTACTAAAGTCCGCCTGTAAGGTTTGCTCGGTGGTATTCCCACCTTCGCCTTGCCATGCGTAGACCTTGACTGTTTTCTCGGGAGCCTTGACGCAAGCCGTCAGAGCGACGGCCGCCAAAGCGATAAAGAGCTTCTTCATATCTCGCAAGCGCATAAAGTCGGTATTAAGTTACGGTCGCCGTAAGCGTTATCTACACGGGCTACGTTAATCCAGAACTTGCTGTCGTGCAACCATTCCAGCGGGAAGGCGGCCTTCGTGCGGGGATACGCGTGTTTCCACTCGTCGGCGGTCACCTCGTATTCCGGATGCGGGGCGTTCTTCAAGACGTTGTCCTCCTTGGATGCCTTGCCTTCCTCCACCTCCTTGATCTCGCTCCAGATACATTCCATTACCTCTACGAAACGATCCAGCTCGGCCTTGCTCTCGCTCTCGGTCGGCTCTACCATCAAGGTGCCGTGTACCGGGAAAGACAAGGTAGGAGCGTGGTAGCCGAAGTCCATCAAACGTTTGGCGATATCGCCCTCGTCGATGCCCGAACGCTCTTTTACCGTGCGGCATTCCAAGATCAACTCATGACCTACACGGCCTGTCGCTCCGGTATAAACGATGCCGTACGTATCCTTGAACTTAGCGGCCAAGTAATTGGCGTTCAAGATGGCCGTCTTCGTCACTGTCTCAAGACCTTCCGTACCCAGCAAGCGGATGTAAGCGTACGTGATCGGCAGGATACCGGCGCTACCATAAGGAGCTGCGGATACCGTATTCAAGTCACTGCCCCAAAGTACCGGATGCTGCGGCAAGAACGGAACCAGATGCTCGGCCACGCAGATCGGGCCTACGCCGGGACCACCACCTCCGTGAGGAGAAGAGAAGGTCTTATGCAGGTTCAAGTGACATACATCGGCGCCGATCGTACCCGGATTTGTCAATCCTACCTGCGCGTTCATGTTGGCGCCATCCATATAAAGCTGTCCTCCGCAAGCGTGAACGATGTCGCACATCTCCTTGATGTCCACCTCGAAGATACCATGCGTGGACGGATAGGTAATCATGCTGGCAGCCAGACGCTCCTTGTTCTCCTCGGCTTTCGCGCGGAAATCTTCCAGATCGATATTACCATTCTCGTCGCATTTAACGGTTACGGTCTTATATCCGCATTGGATAGCGCTGGCCGGGTTGGTTCCGTGGGCGGAAGCCGGAAGCAAAACGATATCACGATGGCCTTGGCCGATGCTTTCCTGATAAGCACGGATCACACGAAGACCCGTGTACTCGCCGGCGGCGCCGGAGTTCGGTTGCAACGTACAGCCCTTGAAGCCTGTGATCGTGCATAAGTAAGAAGACAGGTTCTCGATCAGCTCCGTATAGCCCTCCACTTGCTCCTCCGGAGCGTACGGGTGGATATTCATGAATTCCGCACGGCTAAGCGGCAACATCGTAGAAGCCGGGTTCAGCTTCATCGTGCAAGACCCCAGCGAGATCATGGATTGAGCCAAGGAAACATCCTTTCGTCCCAAACGGGTGATGTAACGCATCAACTCGGTTTCCGTATGATATTTCTTGAATACGTCTTGCTGCAAGAAATCGGAGGTACGGGCGAATTTAGCGTCGAAATAAGTCTGGGCGGGGATAGACTCGTCCAGCATATAGTCTTTACCTGCGGCTCCGGCGAAGATGTATAGTAATACGCCTATGTCCGTAGGCAATGTCGTCTCGTCTATGCTGACGCCCACTTGTCCGGCCTCGAAGTAACGCAAGTTCACCTTGCACTCCAAGGCGATCTCACGCAGCGCGTTCACCGACACGTGTGAAGGAAGCTGTATCTTCAAGGTATCGAAATAATCCTTGTTTAATTGCGTATATCCCAGTTTCTCCAACTCCTTGGCCAAGAATCCGGCCGTGGAATGAATCCGTCCGGCGATGTTACGCAACCCCTCCGCTCCATGATATACGGCATAGAAGCCGGCCATGGTAGCCAACAACGCCTGAGCCGTACAGATATTGGACGTAGCCTTCTCACGTTTGATATGTTGCTCGCGGGTCTGCAAGGCCAAGCGATAAGCCGGATGGCCGTAAGCGTCCTTGGAGATACCGATGATACGTCCCGGGATCGTACGTTTATAATCGTCCTTCGTAGCGAAGAAAGCGGCGGAAGGACCCCCGTAGAACATCGGGATACCGAAGCGCTGGCTGCTACCGAATACGACATCCGCTCCCCATTCTCCCGGAGGAGTCAGCAATACCAAGCTCATCAAGTCGGCGGCTACGCCTACCTTGGCTCCGGCGGCGCCCGCACGGGCTACGAATTCCTTATAGTCCTCGATCGAACCATCCGCGTTCGGGAACTGTACGATGGCGGCGAACACATCCGGCGTGAACTCGAATTTCTTATAATCGCCCACTACCACCTGGATGCCCTGCGGGACCATGCGGGTGTGGATGACGGCCAGCGTAGAGGCGAACACATTCTCGTCGATGAATACCGTATTCGCTTCCGCTTTCACCTGCGCACGGCTACGTGAACCATGGAACATGGTAACCGCCTCGGCTGCCGCTGTCGCCTCGTCGAGTAGCGAGCAGTTTGTCAAAGGTAATCCTGTCAATTCACTGATAACAGTCTGGAAGTTCAGCAACGCCTCCAAGCGTCCTTGGGATACTTCCGCCTGATACGGAGTATAGGAGGTGTACCAAACTGGGTTCTCGAATACGTTACGTTGGATCGGGGCCGGGCAAACCGTGTCGTACCAACCCATACCGATATAAGAGGTGAATACCTCGTTCTTGGAGGCCAGCTCGGCGATATGCTCGGCGAACTCACGTTCCGTCATGGCCTCCGGGAGGTTCAACGGCTCTTTCAAACGGATGTTGGCCGGAATGGTCTGATCGATCAACTCGTCCAAAGACTTCACGCCAATCGTCTCCAACATAGCGGGAATATCTTCCGCTGAGATGCCCACGTGGCGGTTTACAAACTTATTTGTGTCCATAATTCTAGTATTTTATAAATAAGGATTATTTAATTTCTCATCAATGATTCGTGTCTCGGGGCCATGGCCGGGGTATACCACGGTCTCGTCCGGCAACGACAGTAATTTGTCCTTGATAGCGGCAAGCAGTACATCTTGGTTGCCTCCCCATAGATCAGTACGGCCGATGCTTCCGGCGAACAAGGAGTCTCCTACGATCACGAAACCGTTCTTCTTGTTATAGAAAGCCAAGCCTCCGGGCGAATGGCCGGGAACGCTCAATACCGCCAGCTCGGATTTCCCGAACTTTATGATTTCCCCGTTTACCAGATATTTCCCTACCGGGATGCTTTTCGCCTTCATCGGCAGGCCGAATGCCTTGGCTTGCTCCTCGGGAGAGGGAAGGCCCTCCACGTCCGCTTTATGGGCTTCCGGGCTCAATCCGTAGGTGTCATGGATGAATTCGTTACCGAATATATGATCCAGATGGAGGTGCGTACAAAGGTAACGTTTCAGCGTCAGCCCGTTCTGGGCGATAAAGTCGCTTACTTCTTTTTGTTCCTCTTTGCGCAGGCAGCCGCAATCGATAAGGACCGCCTCCTTGGTATCATCGTATAGCAAGTAAGTATTCTCGGAGAAATAGTTTACTTCGAAAGATTTTATCGTAATCATAAGGGTACGTACACTACTTTTTTAGTTTCAAAAAACTCTTCTTTAAAATGGTCTTTCAGATCCATGCTTATCGCTCGGTTCCGGAAAGGCAATATCTCGTGCGCCAGCTCTCCACCTTTCAGGCAAATCAATCCGTTGGGCAACGCGTTGATCTGTTCTTTCTTTATATTCTTGCGGACGATCTTTACCAGATCCGCCAGAGGCATCACGGCACGGCTTACCACGAAATCGAAAAGCTGCTTTTCCTCCTCGCCCCGGCAATGGCGGAAGGATACGTTCTCCAGCCCGATCGCCTCGGCCACGGCTTGTCCCACCTTGATTTTTTTCCCGATGCTGTCTACCAGATGGAAATGGGTCTCCGGGAATAAGATCGCCAAGGGGATGCCGGGAAAACCGCCTCCCGTACCCAGATCCATCACCGAGGAACCCGGCTTGAAACGCAACATATGGGTGATACCCAGCGAGTGAAGCACGTGATGCGGATATAGGTTCTCGATATCCTTCCGGGAGATCACGTTGATCTTGGCGTTCCAATCCGTATATAGGTCATATAGGGCGGCGTATTGCTCTTTTTGCCGGTCGGTGAGATCGGGGAAATAAGATGTGAGAATTGAGAATTGAGAATTGAAAATTGAAAATTTCTCTGTATTTTGTTCCATAGGACATCTGTTTATAGGTTTATCTATCATTAATTTTCAATTCTCAATTTTCAATTAACTGACTTATCGGGCTGTCATCCCGCAGCAAATAGCGGATTTCCTTGTAAGGGAGATGGACGTTCGTGACGCCTACCACGTATGCCGCTATCTCATATTCGTTGAAAGAATAGGTGATACCCGTCTCGTCTACGAGGAAGTTCCCGTTCGGGAAGATCTCGTCCACGCTAAAGAAACCGATATTTTCCAGTTCCTTGGCGTCGGATACGTTGTTTTGCTTGGCGATCTGATCTACCAATATTCGCGCCAGATTGTCTTGATAGTTGTCCACGAATATCTCCTCCTCGGTGATCGGCTTACCGGTCTTGAGGTTCACTACATGGTTATTGTAGGAATGCGCGCCATGCGCTCCGCCCGTATAGTTCTCGAAGCTTACCGTATAGCTGATGATATCGTCTTGGTTGAAGGCGATATCATCCGATGACATCTCATAGTAAGAGAACCAAGAGCCCACCGGTGTCTCGTCGGATTTCGCCACCTCAGCCTTGTAATCCTCTTCCAGATCCTTATAAGCGGCCAGATAGTCATCGGTATATTTCCGTACCGCCTCCTCGGGGGATAATTGCTCATAATTCTCGCCGAAATAAGAGGAGACGAACTGTCTCTGTAGATTCTTAAGAACCTCTTTATCCGAATATTTCCGGGGATAAACGAACTTGATCTCTAGATTGCAATTGGGATTATCCGGATTATCTAACAAATGGTAAGTCTTTTCCACGCTGATAGAATCAAACGTGATACTGTTTTCGGAAGCCTTCTTCGTTCCGGTATCGCAACCCGTGGCTAAGATACCTATCAAAAGAAGCGCCAGCATGCTTTCGCGTAAATGCGTTCTCATCGGACTACAGATTTAATTTATTTGTACGCGAATGTACGTTATTAAATTGTATAATCAAATTGCACGATGAAGTTTAATAAGAGGACAATCTTTCCTCGGTGGTTTTCGGGTTGAGTTGTCTATTTGTCCGATACTTTCCGGGTGTTCTCTTGCGTGAGAAGGATAGTTCCCATTTTATATCACCTAGGGGCGTACCTAGCCTTATGAGAATATAAATGTTATTTTCAAGCTTTCATCTGGATGAAAGCAAACTGTATAGGTTATCATATTTAGAAAATAAGAGCTTTCTGCCACTATAGACATCACATCCATAGGCTTTAGATCAAAAACAGTCTTTCCTAAATAATCTGTATATAAAACAGAATCTGGCTTAATGACTGTATTATGCCTTTTATACTTTAATATTCCATTTCCTTCATAAGATGCAAGGCCACCAAACGCTGTCGTTATATTAATGTTATAATACAAATACACTTTTGCGCCTGCATCAGGTTTTCTTGAGCTTGTACTTTCTTGGTCATAATAAACCTCTATTTCGGCTTGAGGATCTTCTGGTTTTTCCCCTTCATCGATAATGTCATTTTCACTACAACCAATAAAAATGACCATGAAAAATATAAATAAAGAAGTTCTCATGTTTCTGAATCAGTTTTAATTAGTTAACAACTAAAATAGGATTGCCCTAAATGTACAATTAGTTTTTATCATACCATTATAGTTTGAAGGAAATTATGGGTAATGATGATAAAATTTAACTATAGCCTATTGGCACAAGTCTACCATCAATAGGATGTGAACGCATTAAAAAGGTTAAACAATAGTGAGCTACCTATATTCTCACGAACGAGATAGCTCTTTTCTTTATTTAACTAAATAACCAAACTTTTCCTCCGAAAAGCCATGTTGTTAAATTCGATTAATTATAGGCCAAATGTATAATTATTGGAAAAATAGAGTTTTTATGGGCAGACACAAAAAAAAGCGTGAAGCTGCCGTTATATTGTTATGTGTCTTTTAGGTATCCCCATACCCTTTCAGCCATAACAAACGACAGCTCACGCCTATATTATATTTGAGATAATACAACAGCGTGAGCATGAAGTTTGTTATTCTGGCTGAGTTAAATGGGGAATTTTAAAAGACACAGAATAACACTCGATGCTCTAATACATAATATGTCGCCATGCTTTTCAGCTAACGCTATAGCCACATGACGATGCAAATATAACTATATATTTTGTAAATCAATGTTTTTATTGGCGAATTATTAACAGATATGCAAGTGCATATTACTCGTTCTTATGCTTTCTCTTTAGCTATCAGCCCATCGAAATACCTCCGCAGCAACCATGCCATGGCCTGCTGTCGCACCATCGTCAGCCGATAGTCCTCGCTGATGGGCAGGTGACCCGGTGGTCTCCAATGGGCGAAGAGGCTCATGGCGTGGCGTTTCTCCTCGGGGGTATCGTGTATCAATCCCCGCTCTTGCAAGGACTGATTGAAATGGGGCGGGTAAAGAGAATTTCTTACCCGGCTCGGATAGTCTTCTTATTTCTCAATGATTAACGATGAATTGCTCTTTTTGCAAGATCGAATTCGAATTATGAATCGTAACAAAGTACATTCCATTCGCCAGAGAAGATATATCTATGGAATTGTATCTATTTAGTAATCCAGACTTACATTTTGTTCCATTAATAGAGTATATTTCATAAGAGTCTTGCGACTTACTTAATAGATTGTTAGTTTCTTGATTCTCTAAATTGATATTTAGTATAGATGAATTGTCATTCATGATGCTATAGGTGTTTTTTAGATATAGGCGGAATGTCTGCGTTAAAGTGGAGCCATCAGCTTTAGCTGTAATGACAATAGGCGATGTGCTACTTGAATTTGCTAACACAGAGGCTGTTGTAGATGATGAAGAATAAAAATTACCGGGATTTCCACTGCTGCAATTCCATTTGTACACTATATTCGTTGGGAATTTGATTGATATATTTACAGGTGAATTTAAGGGAATAGTCCAGTTGATAGTTTCCATACCGGAATAATTAAATGTCTCTCCACGTTCTACTGCAATCGTTCCGCTCGTAGTTCTTGCTCTCATCCCATTTAGGGCTAAAAAATGAGAGAGTAAATCCGAAGAATAGTGTTGTGGATCTTCATTTTTCTTATCATGAGTCCTTGCGTAATCATATGCTTCATGAGCTGTTGTAAAAGCGTCTTGGTTAACATCTCCTACCATATATCCAGAAGAAGCTTTCTTCGTGACAGCCTCCGTCCAATAGTAAACGAATTCATCGTAACGGCCGTCACTCATGGAAGAAGATGGCTGATCTTTAGTGGAAGCCGTTGATATGGAAACCTTTGGATTATTTTTAAAATAAGAGATAAAACCGCCACTGAAACATTGTCCCATTACGATATTGATCGCTTTGGCATTAATGGCATTCACCCAAGGAGCGAAAGTTGATGCATACAAATTCTCATCGTTCCATAATGTTAAACTAGAGTTCCCGGAAGAGTCATAATTTCCGTGATCTATTGTGAAAATAAAAAGATAGTCGTTGGAGGTAAGCCTCGACGCAAGATTGCTAAAAGTAGTCTTGATATTATTGCTTGTCGCCGCAAATTGTATATCGTTTGTTCCATTTCCGTCTAAATCTAACGGCGAAGAATCGCCAGTGCTTCTATCGATGTTGCTGCTCGTTCCATCTGACATTATAACGGTAATATGGGCAGAGTCATAATTATACGTATAAAGCAATGTCTGATAAATAGAAGAGCAATCGTTCCAATATCTCGGGTAATTGACAGAGGGATTTCCTCCTCCACTAATTATTACTGCATATTTGTTGCTATCATATGTTGCCTTTGTTTGAAGGAGCTGAGGCCTTGCCATAGGCTTGACAAAAACAGACTCATCAAATGTAACTACGCTAGACTTTATTTTATCCATATCAGCCAATGATGGTTTAGTAGGGTAGAAATTACTCTCTATTATATCTACTTCACCATTGTTACTTCCGATAAACATATAGTTACAAGAGTGTCCCCAATTGGATAAAGGATACTTATTTATGAAAAACATCCAAGAGCCATAATCCGGGGATTCTATACTTTTATCACCAATCTCAATGACTGTGTTGGCTGGTAATATCTGCTTGGATACAAATATTTCAGTGGAATCTAATGTAGTCGAATCAATGCCACTAATAACTATATTACCTCAAATCCGCAACTAAGCTCTTCAGCGTCCTTCTTGCGTCTAAACGTCCTCTCATCACTGAATTAGCAGATAAATTGAGGCTGAAATACCCACTTCTGCCCACAATATCCCCTTGCCCCA